>JANOIK010001238.1:0-1573 GCA_031407585.1 Planctomycetota bacterium
GCGCCGCTCGCATCGCGTCCGCCCCTTCGTTACGATGACGCGGCGGCGCACCCGTGCGCCCACTCCCTTGTCATTTCCCGAGGCGGCCACTCCCTATGAAATCGCTCCTCTGCCTGCTGGCAATGTTCCTCCCTTCGATCGCCGCGGCGATCGAGATGCAAAGTCCCGACGGCCGCGTGCACGCCGAGATCGAGATTCGCGACGGTCGCCTTGCCTATCGCGTCCTGCTTCAGGACGACGAGCTGCTCACCTGGTCGCCGCTCGGCGTCGACTGCTCGCGCGGCGACTTTCGCAGCGGCGTGAAGATCGTCGACGAAACCACAGAGAGAGTCCCCCAAAGCGGCGACAGAGCCGTCATGAATTGGTCGGAGGGAGCCCGCAAGGAGACGTACCAACTGCCCATGGGGAAGGTCTCGCAAGTCCAGGTCGAAATGCGGGAGCGCCTCGTCACCGTCCAGAACAAGGACGGCGCCGAGCTCTCGCTGATCTTCGTCATCTCCGATTCCGGCGTCGCGTTCACCTACGTGCTGTGCAACGCCGATCCTGTTACGGTCAAGAGCGAGGCCACCGGCTTCGCCTTTCCGTCGGGCACGACCTCGTTCCTGCATCCGATGGCCGTCTCAAAAAGCGGCTGGATGCGCACGCAGCCGAGCTATGAAGAGCACTATGTGCTCGACCACCCCGTGGGTGAGCCGTCGCCCCTCGGACAAGGATGGTGCTTGCCGGCGCTCTTCAAAGTGAACGATACGGGCTGGGTGCTCGTGGGAGAAACCGGCATCGATGCAAACTACTGCGGCGGCCGCCTGGCCAATGATTCCACCGGCGGCGTTTACCGCATCGACTTGCCGCAGGCCGAGGAGAATCTTGCGACCGACCCCAGCGAGCCTACGGTGACCTACTCCGATCACTCGATGGCCCAGTGGCGTTTCGTGATTGTGGGCGAGACGCTCGCCCCCATCGTCGCCTCGACGATGGCAACCGACCTCGTCGAGCCGCTCTACGACCTCGACTGGGAAGTGAAACCCGGCCGCGCCGCGTGGAGCTGGTTGCCGCTCAAGGACGACAACATCACCGAGCCCGTCCAGCGGCGATTCATCGACATGGCCGCCGAGCTCAAGTTCGAGTACGTGCTCATCGACAATTGGTGGGACGAAAAAATCGGCCGCGAGAAGATCGAGGAGCTCGTCGCGTACGCCCGCGGCAAAGGCGTCGACGTCATTCTCTGGTACAACTCGAACGGCCAGTGGAACGACGCTCCGCAGACGCCGCAGGATCGGATGCACACGCCAGAAGTCCGCGCCGAGGAGATGGCGTGGCTTCAAAAGATCGGCGTGAAAGGCCTGAAGGTCGACTTCTTCGGCGGCGACAAGCAGGCCGTTATGGCGCTGTACGACGGCATCCTGCGCGACGCCGCCGAGCACGGCCTGTGCATCAACTTCCACGGCGCCACGATCCCGCGCGGCTGGGACCGCATGTATCCGAACTTCGTCACCTGCGAAGCAGTGCGCGGCATGGAGTTCTGCACGTTCGAGCAGCCCAACGCCGACCGCCAGCCGCAGCACTGCGCCACCCT
>JANOIK010000911.1:0-4856 GCA_031407585.1 Planctomycetota bacterium
CAAGTATGTCGCATCATGAGCATCCCTCCCTTTTAGTTGTGACCCTCTCGACACGGCCGCGACTACGGCCGCCGCCCGGCGATTGCGAGGCGTCTGAGCCGCCCAGCCTACGCTGGGGGTCCGGCGGCGTCAAATGTCTGGACGTCAGGAAGCAATTTCGAGCGTGAATATTGGCACGTCTCCACAAGGACCTCATGTTCCAAAATTCGCGGGGTCGGTCGTCGGGCGGGTCGAGAAATCTCGGTGTTTCGGCGCAAGCGTGCCGGGAATATTGTCGTGAAAAGGGCTGAAAACGCATTGATCGCGCCAAAATTCACGCTGGCAAACGGAGGGACCGCGCGCCCGTGCGGCGAATGCCGGTGCTCCGCCAAGTTTTGGAAGTTGGTGCGCATGGAATTTTGCACTTGGGGGGAGGGAGTCGCGAAGATGCAAGCAAGGGGCTGGGTCGTGAGTTGGGTTTTTTTGTTCACTTACGTGTATAATACTACATGTCTTCGGGAAAGGCAAGGGGGCGATTTTGGGCCGGGCGTTCGGCTCCGAAACCCTGGGGAAGGGGCTACGCGCCCAGGCCCTCGAAGTACTCGACTTCAGACAGCTCAAGTGCACCGCTGTCGAGCCCGACAACCGTACCCCCATGGCCGTCGTCAATCGGCAGACTCCCGCGCTGATCGAACAGCAGCGCTGCGGCCAGTGCATTGTCCGCCGCCTCGAGCGCCGGGCTGTCACTCTGCAGCTTGAGAGTCCAAGTGCGCATGCACGGGCACGGAATTACCGGCGCGATGCATGAAATGAGCCGGAGCGGAAAGCCGCGGATGCGAGCGGCGGAGTGAGCACCGGCACGGCGCGGCTATTGCCAGCCCTCTTGCTTGTTGGGCTCTTCGCCGTTGCGGGTGCCGAGGGCGTTGAACACGAAGATATCGATGTCGTAGTTGAATCCGTGCACAGAGCCATCGGCGAACACCATGTTGAACCCACCCGTGTGGGCGGAGCCAAACATGAGCGTTTCCCAGATCGGACCGCTGTAGGCGTCGGCCGTCCAAGGGTTGGTGAATGTCGGGTGGACGCTATCGTCCGGCAGCGGCGGCACGCCGGAGGACCGCATGGCGTCCGGGTCCCAGCCGTCGGTCCAGCCCGTGTCGTCCGAAGGACTGCCCGATTGGTAGGTGTCGCTGCGGACCCACTTTTCTCCGACGACCATCGTGTTGGAGGCGCCGTCGATGATCTTGCTGACCTCAACGGGATCCGGCACGCCACTCAGGAATGTGCCATCAACGCCTGCCGTGCGATTGCTTTGGGCCGAGGTCCGCACCCAGGGGGCGCGCACGACGACTCCGTCGTAGGTGCAATTGTCTTGAGGAACGGGGCCGTTGGCGCGTGAGGGCGGGATGTCGGTGTGGGGCGGAACACCACCCGACGCGGGGTATGTGTTCGCTTCAATTTGATAGAATGCCAACTTTGCGGTGTTGTAAGTCAGTGTTCCAGGAGTGATATCGACGAGCGTTCCTGTCGTGGAGTCGCCGATGCGCGTGGCGGGCTGGCACGCCGCGTAATCGGTCAGCACTTTGCCGTTCAGCCGTACGACGCTCCGGCGCGAGGGGCAAATGTACGTCGGCACGACGTTGTTCTGCAGGTCGGCCTCCGTCGTGATGTTCTTGAGCGCGTTTTGCTCCAGGTAAGGGAGGATTTGATAGCCCCAGCCCAAGCCTTGCTGCTTCACTCCCAGCGGCTTGCCATCTTGAACATAGGCGGCAATGTTGACGCCCCAGTGCGAGCCGCCGGTGGGAAACCCTTGCTGGGAGTCGTGATGGTTGAGCAATCCCAGCCCGACCTGCTTGAGGTTGTTCTTGCACTGCATGCGACGGGCGGCCTCGCGCGCCGCCTGGATCGCGGGCAAGAGCAAAGCCACCAGGACGCCGATGATGGCGATAACCACCAGGAGCTCAACGAGCGTGAAGCCGCCTGGCGATTTCCGACGCGATGCATGCATGGTTCGAGTTCCTTTTAGAGATCAGACGCAGGGCCGCGGGCCAATGATCCTTCCGCCGGCCCGTCGATCGCGCGTTAAAGGTTGCCACCCCTTGAAATGGCTCGGTCAGGTATGGGAATCAGGGAGCGTTGGGGAAAAGCGTCTTAAACTCGGCCTCGTCGATTTCTTCCCGCATGCCGCGTGAGCCGACGATCAGGCGCTTCCCGTCGGTGGGTACCGTTTCGTATCCGAGCACGATCATTCCGCCTGGGCCGGTCGGCGTCTTGCCGTCGTAGACCCAGGTGAACGCTTCGCCCGTGCGGGGAGACGTAAACATGTCGTCAATAGAAATGTTCTTCAATTTCAACTTGTCGGCCTGGCCATTGAGAAACTCGCGAAATTCTTGCTCGCTCGTCGGCCCCTTTCCGCCGTGTGCTGCGGAGAACTCAACGTACATATCCACCATCGCGGGAATGTTGACGCGACTGGCGGCGAGTTTCTCACCCTGCTTTGCACAACCGACAGTGAGGATCGCAACAATCGCGATCGCCCTCCACGGCATCCTGCGCGGATTTTTCATCCAACTCATTCGCCCAACGCACCTTTCTTTTCAGCCGTCTACGGTTCGAAGACTCATTTAGCGCGACGCATTCGCTCGGCGGCGACGCGCCGCCAGGGCCAGCACGCCGCTGATCGCCAGCGCGACGCCGGCTGGCTCCGGAACCGGAGCGCCGACCGGGTTCGCCAGCGGCACATCCGTCCGGTGATCGCGCCAAATGCGGTAGTCGCCGATGTCCACCCGACCGTCGGAACCCTGCTTGCCGGAATGCAAGGCCACGTCACCTTCCAAGGCCGTGGTCACCTGTTGTCCGAAGTGGGTGATGATGTTGTTGTAATCGACCAGGTCGACGAGATGGTCGCCGTTGGTATCGCCGGGCGTGGGGAAGTCGGGGACGACCGAGGCCCAGGTGTCGGCCACGCGGATCTCGTCGAGGGACGTCTCGGGGCTCGCCGTGTTGGCGCCAAAGTGAATCGGGCCGCTCATGGCGCCGAGCGTGAAGTTCAGCCCCGTGCCCGTAGCGCTCGGCGGGGGCAAGTCGCCCTCGACGGAGGTGGTGGGGTCCAGGTAGAGCGAGACCGTGTCACCGCCAACTCCGGCCACCACGGGATCGGTCGTCATCTGCATCTTGAGGACGACCAGATGCGTCGCGCCGTCCAGGTTGAACGAGAACGGCGAGTTTTCAATGACCTGATCGCCGGCGCCCTGCAGCAGGAAACGCATCCGGGCGGTCGTGGAAATCTGGTTGGCGGCGCCCGCGCCGCCGTTGTAGCCCATGTAGCCGATGGTCATCGAAAGATTGGCGTCACTGCCAATCGAGCCGCCGGCTTGCCAAAACTCGATGGCGCGGTGACCGAAGTCGGCCTGCGACGGCGTGGATCCCACGGGAAGGCTGCCGTAGTTCACCACGAAGCTGAGATAATAGGTGCCGACAGTCGTGGCATCGAGCGGCGTGGTCAAATTCCGGCCCATGCGCGCTTGGCCCGTTGTGCCGACTGTCGCCGATCCGCCCAGGGCAGGAGCGCCCAGGAAGGACATGCCCGTCGCGACCACTTGATTATCAGTCGGTTGGGCTGACCCCTGCTGCCAGGCGCCGCTGAAGAAGCTCGTCGGCCCGACGGTTGGGTTCTGCCCGAGCAGCGGACCAGCGGTGTACTTGCCGGCGGCGATCTCGAAGGCGTCGTAGTACAAGAGGGTCGCGTTGGCCTGCTTCGGCATGGTTCCGATCGCGGCGCCGGCGATCACGGCGGCAACGACCCACGTCGCGCGACGCTGCTTGAGCGTGGCGTTCGTGCGGCGACGGCGGGCCCGCCGAATCAGCGGCAGCGCGCCCATCGCGATCAGGGCGATACTGGAGGGTTCGGGCACGCCAATTTGATTGAGAACGCCCGACGCCACGACCGCGGGCGAGGACTTCCATGCGCGGAAATCGTTGAGGTTGACGAACCCATCGCCGGTCATCTCACCCGCGGAGAGGTAGTCGTGAGCCTCCTGCTGATTGTCGCGCTGAATGGCATAATCGGTCAGATTGATGGTCCCGTCGCCGTTGAAGTCGGCGTTCGACAGGCCGGAGATCTGCAGCAGGACGTTGTCGATGCCTGCCCAACTGTTGGTCACCGCGGGATTCAGCTCCGTGCTCGTGGTATCGAACTCGACGCCGATCGGAAAGCCGAGCGCCGGCGTCAGCGCGGCCGAACCGCCGGGAATCGTGATCTGGTAGTTCACGAAGCCGCCGAGATCGGTGATGACCAGCGGCGTCCCGATGGTGGTTCGCGTTCCCGCGTTGTCGTAGTACAGGCGAGCCGTCAACTGGCACATGCCGCCAATGGTGAAGATGTTGTGCGCGTCGAAGCTGAGTCGGTACTGCTGCGTCGCGGGAATGCTCACCACGTTGAAGGCTGACGTCTGATAGGCGACGCCATCCTGCGTCGAGAGGATCATCTCATTACCCGGATTGCCGCCGCCTTCGGTGCCGGAATCGCCGGGCACGGTGTCGCCAAAGACCTCCACGCCGGGACCCACGAACGTCCAACCCGGAATGATGCCGGGAATCGGAACTCCGGCGGCGTCGAACGCGACGACTTTCGTCCCCGTGGGACCGGGGAGCTCGAAACGAGTATTGGTCAGGGGAATGCCTTGCGTCACGGCGAGGGCGGGGACAGCGGACAGCAAGACGGCAACGATGGCCAAAGCCTTCGCGCCGATGGCGTATGGGCGAACGGTGACGCTCCTCATGGTCGAGACTCCTGAAAGGCTGGCAGCCTCGCAACTGTCTCCGAAGAGACCGCTGGCGACGCGCGCCTGGGGTTGATGGGCGTGCTTCCGACGACG
>JANOIK010001321.1:0-2138 GCA_031407585.1 Planctomycetota bacterium
GCCGGCCGATTGTCGCGAACGCGGCGGTGCAAGTTCGGCTCTCAGCCGATGTCGCGACGCCGCCGCTAGCGCTCGATGCACAATGTGCCTACGCGATCGACGATGGCGGCGGCCGTGGGACGTTGCATTTGAGCAAGATCCCACTGGGGGAGACCGTGAGCCCCGCGTGGGAGTCGCCTGGGCTGTGGCTCGATCCGCCCGCCGGGCGAGTGATCGACGTCAAGATTCTTGTCGACGACGACGAGCGCCGGCCGCGGAGCGTGTGGGAACCTGAGCTTCGGGCGCGCGTCGCGGCGGCGTCGGCGGCGCTTGTGGCGCACGGCGGAGCTCGGCTGCGCGTAACTGCCGTCGATGTGTGGAACTCGGACGACGGCGAGAACGACTTCAACCGCACGCTGAAGGAGTTCGAGCGCGTCGCGTCGCCGGCGCCGGCAGAGATCGCCATCGGCTTCAGCAGCCAGTACGAATTCGCTGTGGGGCGGATTCACCTTGGCGGCACGCGCGGGTCGTTCCATCCGCATATTCTCGTGAAGGAACGCACCGGGCGCGTGCTCGACGCCGAGCGGCTGGAGATGCTCACGCACGAGCTGGGCCACTGGATGGGGGCGACGCACTCGGCCGATCCGCAAAGTGTCATGCGGCCGGTCGTGGGCCAGGGGCTGCTGCGCGCGGCGGGCGGGTCGTTGCAACTCGACCCGGCCAACACGCTGCTGGTCGCGATCATGGGGGAGGAGATTCGCCTGCACGGGGCGACGAAGCTGGCGGACGTGCGACCCGAGGTGCGGCGGCGCATGGCGGAAATTTATGCGGCGATCGATTCAACGCTGCCGGATGACACGGCGACGGCGCACTACCTGGCGCTGCTGCGGGCGGCGGCGGTGGGGCCGCTGGTCAAGGATGCGCGGCAGGTGCTCGCGCACATCGGGCGCACAGCGCGGGTGAACCAGCAGGCGCCGATGGTGGACGCGGACGCCGACGACGCGGGCGATCGGTTGCTGGAGCTCTACGTGCGGCAGGCGGCGCTGGCGGCGAAGCAAGTGCGGCAAGAGACGGCGCCGCAGGCGCTGCTGCTGGCGCTCGGCGTGGCAATGGATAACCGCGACGTGCTGCGCGAGTTGCCGGCGGCGCGCGGTGTGATTGAGCAATTCGAGGATCCGGGGGCGCGCGAAGAGCGGCTCGCCGCGATGGGCGTAACAACGATGCACGGCAGCGCCGATTTGGCGGGGCAGTTCTTTGGAGCGGCGCATGTCGTGGCGCTTGCCGGCAGCGAAACGGCGCGGAGCGTCGATACGGTGAAGCAGCTCGCCGGCGCCGCGGGGAAGCCGACGGTGCGGTTCCGCGACCTTGCCGCGAATCGCGCGGGCATCACATTCGCCCACGCGCTGCTCGTGGGGCACTTGTCGCTGGACGACGTCGCCCAGCGGTTCACGGTGGACGACTTCCTGCCGCCGCTGGCGCCGCTGCGGGCGGAGCTGGGGATGCCGGCGACGTTCAGCGTTCAGGGCGCTGAAGCCGAGGCCCAGCTTGCGGCCGTGCTGACGCGCATCGAGGGCCGGCTCTCGGCCTTGCCTGTGTACCAGGGCGCCGCGGCGATTGTGACCCCCGCCCCGCAGAGATAAACTGATCGGCTGTCGTGGCGGCGGGGCGAGCGCTCCGCTGCGCCTGCGGACAGGCTCCGCGTCGCGGCTAAACGATCCGACTGACTTCTGATCCCCGAACCCTGACCCCTTCCGCTTCCCATGTCTCAAGAACTTTGTGATTTCGGACTGATCGGCCTGGCGGTGATGGGCGAAAACCTGGCGCTCAATGTCGAGAGCCGCGGGTTCCGCGTGGCCGTGTTCAACCGCACCACCGCGAAGGTCGACGAGCTGATCGATGGCCGCGCGAAGGGCAAGAAGTTCGTCGGCTGCCACTCGCTCGAGGAGCTGGTGAAGTCGTGCGCCAAGCCGCGGAAGATCATGATGATGGTCAAGGCGGGGCCGGCGGTCGACGACCTCATCGAGACGCTCATCCCGCTGTGCGACAAGGGCGACATCCTGATCGACGGCGGCAACACGTTCTACAAGGACACCGAGCGGCGCACGAAGTACGTCGAGAGTAAGGGCCTGCTGTTCTGCGGCACGGGCGTTTCCGGCGGC
>JANOIK010001325.1:0-5140 GCA_031407585.1 Planctomycetota bacterium
CCAACGTTTCGCGGCACTTGCGTCGGGGGGCGACCTCAGTTAGGAACTCCGAGCTGTTTGTGTGCGTAGGTCGATTGCACCTCGGCAGCTGATGGCAGGTGCTCATTAACTTCGGGGCGCCTCGCCTCAGCGTGTCTGGGGACTCACGTATTGCGTGGCGGGTCGACATTATGACCACGCCCGACGGTCATAACGTCAGAATCTTCGCAGACTCGGGCAGCAGTAAATGACCTTCACCGGCAATGAGCAGGATTCTCGCTCCTTTTGGAATTCGCCTTTGCGATCCCTGTCTTGCATGACCGATGGGGCACGCGCACAGATTAGGCCGCCAGTCGGCGGACCCGCGTCAGGGCGCACGCCAGTCCGGCGAGCAGCGCCAATCCACTTGGCTCGGGAACGGGAAATGCGCCGCCGGTCGACGGTGACGTGCCGAACTGCGACTGCCACGTAGCTAAGTCGGCGTCGTCAATGTCGCTGTCGCGGTCAGCGTTGCCGGCGTCGTGGGTCGCCGCGGCTTCGGTGAGGCCCAAGCCGCGCTGCCAAGTGAGAAAGTCGTCGCCGTCCACGTCGCTGTCGTCGTCAAAGTCGGCGTCGGGCGTCGGTGGGGCCGGCACGATCGTAACGAAACCGTTCGTGGGGTCAAAGATAGCAGCCTGATTGGGCGCCAAACCCGAAAAAGTTACGGTATCGAATTGGCCGCTGTAGGAAGAGTACTGCCGAAAAATCTGTGCGCTGGAACCGTTTGGAATTGGGTCGCCGCTGAAAGTAAGCTGCAACGCGCCGTCGAACACGACATCGGGGGCCCCAAAACCGTGAATGCGATCGAAGCCCGACAAGGGAAAAACGACGAAGAATGGGTACACAAACTCAAACTGGGTGACCGCCGTGGCCCCAAAGAAGAGATCGCCTTCAAAGGAGAGTCCGCCAGTCGCCCCCGTACCCGCGGGGATCACGTTTCCCTCGACCGTAATACTGCTGGCCGTGATACTCCCGATGCCACTTACGGTTTGAGCGGGCCCAAAGACGAGTCCGCCACTCACCGCGGAGGCGTTCAATCCGGCATTTCCAATGAACGCGATCTCTTCTGTCATCGGCAGCGACCCATTCGCCATCAAGACGATACGGCCTCCGGCAACGGTGGTCTTGCCGGCATAGGTGCTGACGCCGCTCAGGAGCAGATCGAAGGCGCCCGTTTTCGTCAGACTGGTGCCGACGCCGCTGATTCCGCCTTCGATCCAACTGGTTCGCCCCGTGATACTGCCGCCCACAGTTAAGGCATTGCCGCCGCCGGCGACGCCAGCGGTGATGTGTAGCTCTTGCCCCCGATTGGTACCGGCTGCCGCGTTGTCGTTGTTAGTGATCGTCAGCGGCGACGTCCCCCCGAGAGCGATTGGCGCCGTAACGCGAACAAGGTTGGCTTGGAATGAAGAATTGCCACTCGACGTGATGTCGAGCAAGGTTCCGCCGCCAGCGGTCGCGCTCTGAAATGTCAAGCTGCTCGTACCGACGCCACTGGCAATAGTCATGAGTTTGCCAGAACCGGATGGTTCGTTGTCAGCGACCGACAAATTCTGAATCGTGATGTTCTGATTCAGGCTGAAGGTAGAATCAAAAGGAAAGTCGCGCCCGATAACGGCAATGTCGCCGGGGGCGTGGGGGAAGAGTTCGTCAATTCCAGATCCGTGAATCCAACTGGGGCCATTGTTCCATGAACCACCGACAGGAACAGGCATGCCGCCGAAGATTCCAGTAGCCCTCCAAATGAATGTCTCGGCAGAGACCGTGGCTCGCAAACCACAGACGCTAAGCAACGTGAAAGCCGCGACCGCGTACGGCCAACGCGATACCGAGCGAATACTAAGAGCCGATCTGTTGAAGCACAGCGGGGCGGGCTGGATGTTTTTCATTGAGCGAGCCTCAATTTTTGGCGAGACGTGATGACGGCGGTCACGCCTTCAAGAAAAAAAGGCGCCGACGACGTCTCCCAGGGGGCATGACTATCGTCAACCCAAAGTGGAAGAAGGCGCCGATGCCTTCTGGCAGGTCAGGATAAGAATAGAGATGTCTGAGAATCGCCTGCCGTTTATTCAGCGGTGGTTGGCTGTGATCCTCGGGCTTGAGGAGGTGGGGAACGACAGATGCGCATAAATCTGCGGTTGGCCCCCCCGGCGTCAAGCAATTCCTCCTTCCATGCCCGACAATTCGCCAAACCACCGTCAAAAAAGACACACTGCTGGCCGCGCGTCACTACCATAGGACGCGACGTAAAAGAATTAGCCCCAGACAACGCACGACGGGACAACTTCAAACCCGCACTGGTCGCAACTCAGTTTGCTTGTGGAAACCCTTCCCTTTTCACAGTGGGGGCAAATGTCGGAGTCCAGCAGGACCTTGCAGTTCTCTCCAAGCACTGCATCACAATGGACGCATGACCGGTGCCTCCATTTGAAATCCCATTCGCCCCAGCACTTTGGGCAGCGATCATGCGGGACTACGTGAATCTCCCCATCGACCACGTACCGATGCGGACTGGAATCGCCCCATGTTCGATACACTTCACCGGCCCCGCTTGTTGAAAGACCAGTATTGAGAAGTGGTAACACGTGCTCACATTGACGTTCGGGATCTCGGTCGAAAAGGTCCACTATGCAATTCAGGCTGATGCCGTAACGGCCCCCGAGCTTGGTTTCCAGATCGCTGAGTAGCGTTTTCACGTCGTCCATCGCTGCGGAGTCGAGAAGCTCTTCGAGTTTCTGTGAGATGTGGTCAATCTGCTCATCAGCTAGCTTCCATTGATCTTGATCCATTTAATCTCTCCTGATCGACGACGGTAGGCATTCGCGAATGCCGATGAAATCGTGTCGATCGTTTCCCATCCTGCTTCTCGAAAACGGCTCACACTCAACTACGCCCAGAGTTTGATGCGCTGATGCCGCTGTCGAGATAGTGCGAGCCGGGACCAGCAACGGTGATCGTGCCAGTGTAACGGCTGTTGACATCGCCGTGCAGGAAAGCGAGCGACCCAAAACTGAGCGGCAGCTTTAGCGTACCGCCTGACCCACCGGGACCGGACTCGAGACTGATCGCGCCGGCGTTGAGCGTGCCAGCCGAAACGGAGACGATTGCCTGTTTCCAAACCTTGAGCGTCCCGGTGGTGGTCATCGTCCCGCCGGAGATGTTCAGCACGCCCGTTCCGCCGGCCGAAGCGTTCCCGCCGACATAGGCCCATCCGTTGACCTCCAGCGTTCCGCCGCTCAGCGTGTACGTCCCGGTGGACCCGGCGCTGGGGGCGATGTTCAAGTTGCCATTGGTCGTCGCGGAGCCGATCGTATTGGTCCCGCCGCTCTGTGTGAAATTTCCGATCCCCGACGCGCCAACGGACTCATCCCCCAGCACGGTAAGCGTCGCGCTGCCGCTGAGGTTGTAGTTGCCGACGGCTGTGCTTTTGCCGCCCAGCGCCAGCGAGCCGTTGGAGATGTTCACGCTTCCGCCGGCGTGATTGAAGTGCCCGGTCCCGCTCCAGCCCACATTGATCGCCGAGCGCCGGGCGGCTGTTTGCGTAATCGACCCGGCGTTGAGATTGTACGTGCCGGTGCTGTTGGCGGCGCCGCCGATAAGAATCGCCTCCCCGGTATAGGTGTTGGCGCCGCCATTCTGCGTGAACGTGCCGATCGCGTCGGCACTTTGGCCAATGGTCAGGCTGGACAAATTGAAGTTGACCGACGCGAGCTGTGTGAGCGTGTTGGTCCCCCCGCCGCTATTACCGATGATGACGTTCGCGGTCCCGGCATTGGCGCCGATCGTGATTTCGCGGCTGATCGCATCGGAGTTGGTGATCTGGGCGACGTCGACGCCGGCCGGCACGCCGCTGGGGTCCCAGTTGGCAGCGTTGCTCCAGACGGCGCCGGCGCCGCTGGCGGGGCCGACGTAGTTTTTGGTCACGGCCAAGGCGGTCGTGCGGGCGCTAGAAAAGATCGCCATCAGCGGAATCGCGGCCAAGAGAAACCTGATGGATCGCTGCCTTGGCGCCCCTGGGGTCATTGATAACTGGAGCGTGCGGTAGGCGCGCTCCGACGCGCAGCCCAGCGCGACGAAACATGCGCAGCACGGTCGAAAGATGTTCATGAGGAGATTGACCTCGTCGAAACGTCGACTTGGCCATCTCGTTACGGCGGCTGCAAGCGTTGCGGCCGGCGCCGACGCGCCCGGCTCGATCCTCAAGAGAGAGGACGCCTGATGCCGCGCCGTCGAAGAGTCAGGCGATTATCCCGAGGGGATGAAGATGAGGTGATTCTAACCGATCCAGGCCGCGGCGACGTCAGTTAATGGCAGGAATAAGGGAATTAGGACGCTAAATCATCGAAGCGATGCCTCCCAGATGCCCGGGCCGACGAGCAAGAGAGCCGATCGCTCCTGCAAGCACGGCCAGATTCAGGCCGCAAAGCTCGGGTATGGCGGCGGAGGCGTTCGCGGCCGGCGCGCCGCTGCCAAGCTGGCACGCCATGAAGTCGGCGCTATCCGAGTCGCCGTCATGATCGGTGGTTCATGTCGACGTCGCCTTGCCACTGCCCACGTCGTGGACATCCACGGGCGGGTCCAGAGTGCGGCGCATCAACGCGGCGCGGGTCGAGCCCGTGCGGCTGCGTCGGGCGGCTTTGATTCTACCCAACGGGATTATTCGCATGCAGATTTCCAAATGTTTCCTGAAATCCCATTAAACGACCGTTTGTGGTCCGCTCGGCGATTGTCAAGAACCCATACGTTTGATGGCACGGCCCGGGCGTTCCGCAAACTCATCTCCGCGCCGCGTCGGGCACTCGGCGGTCGTTCTGGCCGTAGAAACACGCCGTGAAACGAAGGTTTACGTCCTTGGGACACGTACACAACGACCGTCCCTGATCGTAGCGGCGATGATCCGCGCTGGGTGGATTTGCCGTTCGGAGTCGTGGCCCGTTACGCGCGCGTCCAATTACTCGACGGCGTTAAAATTGCCGGAACAAATCCCGGCTTCAAGCCATGGATCTTTCTCGACGAAGCTCGTGTCGAAATGGCCGCTGCGGAATTCCGCGGTGCGGAGCACTTTCGCGTGATATTGCGCCGTCGTCGTGATACCCCCGATCTCGAGCTCACCCAGGGCGCG
>JANOIK010001331.1:0-5467 GCA_031407585.1 Planctomycetota bacterium
GCGGCCGTGGCGGCTCACGCTGCGCCGCTCCTCCCCCGACGCGAGGCCGTCCCATGCCAGCCAGACGCCGCCCACTCCCACAACCCAGCCACGCCAGCACGACACATGACGCCGATCAAGACCCGTGCCGAACGGCATTGAACCCTCCCCTCTAGGGGGAGGGGACCGGAGGGAAAATCGTGGGGGCGCGGGCGTGAACTTACAACAGCGGGCCGAACAGCCTTGCGAAGTTTTCCGCGGTTTGCCGCAGCTTGGGGCGGCGTTTGTACGCTTCCAGGTCGAGCAGGTGCGAGCGATCGATGTACTGCTGCTGCAGCTCGCGGAGCGCGGCCGTGAATTCGCTGTCGAAGATGGCGAGCAGAATCTCGAAGTTGAGACGGAAGCTGCGCGGATCGAGATTGACCGAGCCGAAGAGCGAGTGGGTGCCGTCGATCGAGATGCTCTTGGTATGCAGCAGCCCGTCGTCGAACGCCGCGATGCGGACGCCGGCTTCCAGCAGTTCGCCCTGGAAGGCGCCGCTGGCCAGCGCCACGAGCTTCGAGTCGACTTTCTTAGGTACGACGAGAATGACCTTCACGCCGCGTCGGGCCGCGGCCACTAGGGCGAGACTCAGTGCTTCGCTGGGTACGAAATAGGGCGTCGTCAGCACGATTTCGTGCCGGGCGGAGTACACGGCGGTAAGCAGGATGTGCTCGACCGCGTTGCGCGGCAGCTCTGGCCCTGTGGGCATCACCTGGATCGCGACTTCGCCGCGCAGCGGCTGTGGCTTGGCGTCGCCCGTTTCTTGCAGCGACTCAAGCGAGTCGTTCGTCTCGATGTACCAGTCGGAGAGAAAGCTGATCGCGAGCGCCTCGACCGCGGGACCTTCGATGCGCGTCATCGCGTCGATCCACTGGCCGACGCCCGCGTCGCGCTTGAACGTGCGGGGGTCGGCCATGTTCAGGCTGCCGGTGTAGCCGATGCTGCCGTCGATGACGACGACCTTGCGGTGTTGGCGCAGGTCAAAGCGCACCAGCGACAGCCGCCAGTAGCCGCCGGGCATCGCGGCATGGACGCGGACGCCTGCGGCGCGGAGCTTGCGGGTCAGGTCGCTCTTCAGGAAACCGCGGCTGCCCATGGCGTCGACTAAGACCCGGCAGGTCACGCCACGTTCCGCCGCGCGGATGAGCGCTTCGCATACTTGATCGGCGATGCCGCCGACTTCCCAGATGTAGAACTCGAGATGGCAGGTGCTCTTCGCGGCGTCGATGTCGAGGATCAGACGCTCGAAAACTTCGAACCACTGGCCCAGGAGCACGAGCCGATTGCCGCCAACGGCCGGGACGCCGACGGTGTGCTCGCCGACGCGGGCAATGCCTTCAAAGTCGTCGTCGAGCTTCGACCAATCGACCAGCCGGCGGTCGGGGAGCGTGGCGAGCCATTTTTTCGTCGGCGGCGTCAGGGCGACGAAACGCCGCTCGCGACGGCGGCCCAGCCAGCGTTCGCCGAACACGAGGTACGAGATCGGCCCCAGGAACGGGAGCACGAACACGACCATGACCCACGCAAGCGTTTCGCCGGGAGGCCGTTTCTTCATGACGACGCGAAACGCCAGCATGAACTGCAGCGCCGTGTGTGCGGCAACGCCTACCCATGCCCAGAACGACCACGAGGTCAGCGGATCGATGATGGCGACTGGGGGCATGGCGCAGGGAGCGAGGAGCAGGGAGAGTAGGAGCGGGGAGTTAGAAGGGTTAAGCCCCGAGTTCGAAGTCGACGATGAGCGGCAGATGGTCGCTCGCTCGGCGCGCCAGAGCAGTATGACCTACGAACGCGGCGCCCGCTTGGACATTGCCGCGGAAAAAAATGCGGTCGAGCGTTCGCAGCGGAGCGGCCGCGGGGAACGTGCGCCCGTGACCGCTGGCAAGCTGGAACCCAGCGGGCCGCATGACGCGGCGGTCGAGGTTGCCGTACACGTCGTTGAAGTCGCCGCCCACGATCAACGGAGTCTGTTCTCGCGTGTGCGAAACGCACTCGGTTCCCAGCAGCCGGCGAAGCTGCATCGTGCGCTCGAAGCCGGCGAGCCCCAGATGCACGTTCGCGATCGCCACGGTGCGCGTGTGGTCGCCGACGGCGATGTGCGCGCGCGCGATGATCGCCGCTCGCCGTTTCTTGAACGGTATCGTGAGGTCGAGGTCCACCACGTCGGTGAGCGGAAATCGGCTGAGCAGTGCGTTGCCGTAGTGGCCGACCTTGAGCCGGACGTTGCGTTGATAGCTGCGGTGGGGCAGGGCGAGGGCCTCGGCGAGTTTCTCGCACTGGCAGTCGAGCAGGGACCGCGGGGCGCCGTCGTCGACTTCCTGCAACAGCGCGATGTCCGGCTGGTAGTGGGCGATCGTATCGACGATGCGCGCAAGGTCATACCGCCGGTCGAGCCCGCCGATGCCTTTGTGAATGTTGTAGGTGAGAAGGCGAAATTGCATGTGGTGCTTGAGACATTTAGCCCCCGACCAATGGCCGGGGCAACCGCGTCGATTGTGACCGTGCGATACCAAGACTACGATTGAGCGTCCCAACCCACAATTCGTTGAGCAAGGATCATGCCATGGCGACGACCAGCGGCGCCGGCGACAGCTTTGAGTCGCCCTCGTTAATCGAACAAGCGGCCAAGATGAGGACCGCGTTTGCCGCGACGTTTGGCCAGCCGCCCACGTGGCTGGCCGCCGCGCCCGGCCGCGTCAATCTGATCGGCGAACATACCGATTATAACGCGGGCTTCGTGTTTCCGCTGGCCATCGAGCGGTACGTCGTCATCGCCGCCGCGACGCCGCGCGATCGCGTGGCCGGCGACCTCCGCGTGCGCGTCCACAGCACGCTCCTGGGCGAGACGGCCGAATTCTCGCTCGACGATCTGGAACCCGCGCGGCGCGACTGGACTAGCTACATTCGCGGCACGCTGGCGGGGTGCCTGGAGCGCGGCATGGCGCCGGGGGCGCTCGACGTGCTGGTCGACTCGAACGTGCCGCTCGGCGGCGGGTTGTCGAGTAGTGCCGCGCTCGAGGTCGCGACGGCGACGCTCATTGAGGCGGTGACCGGGCGCACGCTCGACCCCGTGGACAAGGCGCGGCTGTGCCAGAAGGCCGAGCATGTCTACGCGAACATGCCGTGCGGGATCATGGACCAATTCAGCTCGGCCCTCGGCGCCGCGGGGAAGCTGCTGCTGATCGACTGCCGCACCGAAACGGCCGAGCTCGTGTCGCTCGACGATCCCGACGTGGCCGTGCTGGTGATCAACTCGAACGTGAAGCACGAACTCACCGGCAGCGAGTACCCCGAGCGGCGTGCGGCGTGCGAACAGGCGGCGAAGCTGCTCGGCGTCGAGGCGCTCCGCGATGTGACCACCGACGATCTCGAATCGCGACAGGGCGATCTGTCGCCGCTGCTCTACCGGCGTGCCCGCCACGTGGTCGGCGAGAACGAACGCACGATTCAAGCGGCCGAGGCGCTTCAGGCAGGCGACTGGACCACCGTGGGTGAGCTCATGTACGCCAGCCACAACTCGCTGCGCGACGACTACGAGGTGAGCTGCCCCGAGCTCGACGCGCTCGTGGAGATTGCCGCGGCGATCGGCCCCGAGGGGGGCGTCATCGGCTCGCGGATGACGGGCGGCGGTTTTGGGGGGTCGACCGTGTCGCTGGTCGAGAGCGGCCGCGAGCGCGAGATTGCCGCACAAATCAACGCGGAGTACGAACGCCGCGTCGGCGGCGCGGCGACGGCGTTTGTGACGAAGCCGGCGCGCGGGGCGCATATTCTGTGATTCCTCCGCCCCCCTCCCCTTGAGGGGGAGGGGATGGGGGAGGGGTGAGGAAGCGGGTACACGCGTGCGATTTCGGATCGGCCGCGGCTGGACCCGCATCAACCCCCTCCCTAACCCTCCCCTCAAAGGGGAGGGAACCAGAGGACTGGTGGGGCTACGCCGCCTTGCGCTGCGGTGCGCAGTCCGGATTAGTGCTCGACTTCGGCACTTCCGGCACTTGCTTGCTCCGCCGCAACCGATGAGCCAGATCAAGCAGCCCTGGCGTAAACCGCTTCACGAAGTACAGCGCCCGCGACATCGGCTGCATGACCACAACACCGTGGTTGCGGTAGATCGCGCGGATCGCCCGGTTGGCGACCTGCTCGGGCGTGATGAGGATCCACTTCGGCGGCGCCTTCGATTGCTTCACGTCCTTGCCGCGCGGTGCGGACGAGAAGAGATTCGTGTCGACCAGGCCCGGGCACAGTGCGGTGACGCCCAGGCCCGCGCGGCCGTACTCGTGGCGCAGCGACTCGCTGAAGCCCACGAGTCCGAATTTGGTCGTCGAGTACGCCGCGACGCGCGCAAGTCCCACGAGCCCGAGGATGCTCGCGACGTTTAGTACGTGGGCGTCGCGCGTCTTGAGCATCGACGGCATGAGCTCGCGCGTGAGCTGAATCGGCGCGTGCAGGTTGATCGCGAGCAGCCGGTCCCAGTTCTGGGCGGTCATGTTGAGCGTGCGGCCGTAGTAGGTGAGGCCGGCGTTATTGATCAGAATGTCGACGCCGCCCCACGTCGCCAGCAAGTGCTGCACGACCGCCGTGATCTGCGCAGGCTGGCCGACGTCGCAGCGGCGAGTTTCGACTTCGACGCCGAAGGCGCGGGCTTCATCGGCGACCGCGGCGAGGCGCGGCTCGTCGATGTCGAGCAGGTAGAGGCGCGCCCCTTCCTGCGCGAGCCGGAGTGCGATCGCGCGGCCGATGCCGCCGGCGGCGCCGGTGACGAGTGCCGTCTTGCCGCGGATGACTTTCAAAACAAACCTCCGATTCCCTCCCCTCGATGGGGAGGGTTAGGGAGGGTGATGCGGCGGGTACACGCTGCGAGGTCGGCAAGGTCATCCGAGTACCCGCTTCCACCCCCTCCCCAGCCCTCCCCTCAAGGGGGAGGGGGCCGGAGAGAGACGCGTTCCTCAGCGGATCCTTGCCAAATTACTACGCAACCCGGCGCGCCGGAACTTGCGTCGGCTCGGGCGGCTGGCGCTTGCGGCTGAGGTTGTATTTGTCCTCGCCGCGGAGCAGCGACACGCCCCAGTTGTCCAGGTGGTACTTGCCGCCGTTGTACACCGAGCGGTACTTCTTGACGTTCGGGTACACGGCCACGTTCGTCGGAATCACGCGGAGGTTGAACGCCAGACGGTGACGGTCAGTCGTGTTCGCCGCCGAACCATGGATGCAACGCTCCATGAAGATGATGAACTGCCCCGGCTTGCAAGGGATGCGGACGACTTCGGCCGTCTCGCGGTCGTATTCCAGGGAGTAGGCGGCGTTGTAGAAGCCTTCTTCGCCGCCGAACTTGATCGTGCGCATCGAGCTGTGGGCGCCGCGGATGAAGTCGAGGCAGCCATTTTCGTAGGTGGCCTCGTCGACCGCGACCCACACGGTGAGCTGGAAGATGCCGTTGCGATCGGCCGGG
>JANOIK010000012.1:0-2717 GCA_031407585.1 Planctomycetota bacterium
AAACTGTTTCAGCACTTCGGGCAGCCGCGCGTGATCGGGGAGATGATCGCCGGCATTGCCCTCGGTCCATCGGTGTTGGGGCGCTTGGGCGACTGGGGGCACGAGGCCAGCATCTACATTCTGCCGCCGACGGTCGCGCCCGCGCTCGGCATCATCGCCCAGCTCGGCGTGATCCTTTACATGTTCCTGGTGGGGCTGGAGCTCAACTCGGAGCCGCTCAAGGCGCGGGCTCATGCCACGGTAGCGATCTCGCACGCGAGCATCATCACGCCGTTTCTCATGGGGGCCGTGCTCGCGCTGTGGCTCTACCTGCCGCTGGCCCCCGAGGGTCGATCCTTTACGAGCTTCGCCCTGTTCATGGGCGTGGCCATGTCCATCACGGCGTTTCCCGTGCTCGCCCGCATTCTCACGGACCGCGGCATCGACAAGACCGAACTGGGAATCGTCGCCCTGAGCTGCGCGGCCATCGATGACGTCACGGCGTGGTGCCTGCTGGCCTTCGTGGTCGGCGTGACGCAAGCCGAAGTCGGCGGCGCCGTGCAGACCGTCGTGCTGGCGCTGGTCTACATCACCTTCATGCTGGTGGTGGTGCGGCCGATCGCGGTGCGCAATTTCCGACCGGGGCCGCACAAGCATCCCACGCGACGCATGGCGGTGTGGGTCTTGGTCGCGCTGTTGCTGTCGGCGCTCGCCGCGGAGTGGATCGGCATTCACGCGATCTTCGGTGCATTCCTGCTGGGAGCCATTATTCCGCACGACAGCGACGTCGCTCGCGACTTCCGATTGAAGCTGGAGGACATCGTCAAGATTCTGCTGTTACCGGCGTTCTTCGCCCACACCGGCATGCGCACCGAGATTGGACTAGTATCGGGTTGGCGAGCGTGGGCTACCTGCGGCGTGATTATTCTGGTGGCGACGCTCGGCAAGTTCGGCGGTACGCTCGCCGCGGCGCGAGCCACGGGACTCTCGTGGCGGATGTCGGCGTCCCTGGGCGTGCTCATGAACACCCGCGGCCTGATGGAGCTGATCGTCCTCAATGTCGGCCTGGATTTGGGGGTCATCTCGCCCGAGCTGTTCGCGATGATGGTCATCATGGCGCTCGTGACGACCATGGCCACGACGCCCGTGCTGCATTTCCTGGCGGCCCCCAGGCCGCGATTGGTTGCGGAGCCCGGTTCCTGAGACCACGCGGGAAACTATGAAGCGATTAGCCGATGCTCGCTAGGAACTGGAGCGAGCAACAGCATCCTAAACCGCTCAGAACTCCTGCAACGAGGCCGGTTAACCGCGGCGGCGCCCAAAGTCCCAGAAATCCATAGGCCGTTCCAAGAAAACCGGTAACAATGCCCAGGATTAGGAATCCAGGGTTGAAAGTAAAAAAGTTAATGCCATACCCTAGCCAGCTGATCGTGCCGAACAGCAGAGACCAATTTCCGAAATGGTTGCGGAACGCACGGGGCCACATGGGGGCTTGTTCTCCGGCTAGGGGTAACTACTCCAACAGAGCCCGTTTTTAAGGCCATATTGCGCGGTTTCCTAGTTTCTTGACAGGTCGGTCGAAACGATTACCATAAAGGAAGTGGTTTTACCCGCCGGAATTCCGGCTGCACTCGGGCTGCCAATGATTCTCTCGCGCCGCAGGCCTGCACCGTCAGGCAGATCCTAGCGATTCTTGCGCGACCGCCCCGAGTTCTCCGACCGTTGCCGCCACGGCGACTGTCTTGCCGCTCTTGGTTGTCAGCCTGGCTCGCCGATCACGCGCGCGATGGATTCACGGGTGACAGGTTCGATCACGCCGCGATCGGTGATGAGGCCGCGGATGAGCCCCGGCGGCGTGACGTCGAACGCGGGGTTGTAGACGGAGATGTTGGGCGGAGCGACCTGCACGCCGGCGAAGTGCGTTACTTCGTCGGGATCGCGCAGTTCGATGGGGATTTGAGAACCGTCGGAGAGCGACAAATCGAATGAGCTCGCCGGGACCGCAACGTAGAGGGGCAAGTTATGGGCCGCGGCGACGACCGCGACGCCATAGGTCCCTATCTTGTTGGCCGCGGCGCCATCGGCGGCGACGCGGTCGGCGCCGACGATAACGGCCGCCACGCGTCCTTCACGCATCACTTGGGCGGCCATCGAATCGCAGATGAGCGTGCAATCGATGCCGCGCTGCGAGAGCTCCCAGGCGGTAAGCCGAGAGCCCTGTAAGAGTGGCCGCGTCTCATCGACCCACACGTGCGGGCGTCGTCCGCGACGCTGCAACTCGAAGATGACAGCGAGCGCGGTGCCGTCGCCGGAAGTGGCGAGCGCGCCGGCGTTGCAGTGCGTCAGGATGCCACTGCCGATCGGCAAATCGGCAAGCAGGTCGGCGCCGTGGCGACCGATCTCGGTGCAGAGGGCGATGTCTTCTTCGTGGATCGCGCGGGCTTCGGCGAGAAGCCGCGCGGCAAGTTGCTCACTTGATATCGCAGGGTGTTGCTCCGCCACGCGGCGCATGCGATCAATCGCCCAAAACAGATTCACCGCCGTTGGACGGCTCGTGGCGAGGTAGTCGCACGCGGCTATCACAAATTGAACTCCTCCGGCTCCCTCCCCCTTGAGGGGAGGGTTAGGGAGGGGGTGGGAAGCGGGTACCAGCGCAACCCCCACCCCAGCCCACCCCACAAGGGGGTGGGGGCCGGAGGAGGTGAATTTTTGTTAGCCGCGTGCGACTACCACGCCCC
>JANOIK010000018.1:0-4431 GCA_031407585.1 Planctomycetota bacterium
GCTGCTCTACGAGGCGTGGGCCCACGCACGGCAGGCCGCGGCGCTGGCTCCGCTGGAGGGCGACCCCTACGTGCGGCTCGGCGAGCTGTGCTTCCTCCAGGGCGTGGGATTCACCGAAACCGACGCCTACCTGCAGCAGGCGATGCTCGCGCGGCCGTTTGACGGCGACCTGATCTTCCGCGTCGGCACGCAATGGGGCGCCCGCGGCATCGACCAGTGGCCCACCTGGGTCCGGGCGTTTGAGATTCCCGGCGTCCACCGGCTGCACATCGTGCGGGCGATCGCGGGGCGGATGCCCGTGGCGGAGATTCTCCGGTCAGTCGCGCCCGAGTGGGACACGCTCCCCGAATTTTGGCGCGGGGTGCACGCCATGGCGCCGCCCGAGGAAACAGTCGCCCTGCTGAACTACGCCCAACAACAGACGGTGCGTGAAGCCCAAAACGCGCGGCCCGCGAAGGCCGTGTTCATGTGGCGCACACTTGCCGAGATGCAACGCGACGCCGGCTTCTCGGCGCCGGCGATCGCCAGCCTCGTCGAAGCGTGCCGCGTGGCGCCAGACGACTACGCCAGCCGGCGCCTGCTCGGCATTGCGTTGTGCGATGTGAAGCGGTTCCCCGAGGCCGACGTGCAATTGCGGTGGTGTCTCGACCGCCGGCCGGACGACCAGGCCGTGTCCGCCGCACTGATGCAAGTCAACCGCGAACGGCTGGCAGCGCGTGCGGCGACCACGGGCGCGGAGGTCGTGCGATGATTGCCGACCGCACGCATGCCCGCGCCGCCATGAGCCTTGCGGCAATCACCGCGCTGTCGACCGTCGGCTACATCGTCGGCTACTTGCTGCGTTTCGAGTTTTACCTGCCTGCCGCGGAGTGGCAGACGCTGCAGTCGACGCTCGGCTTCGCGGTGCTGGCCAAGTTGGCCGCCGCATACTGGTTTCGCGTGCATCGCGGGTGGAACCGCTTCGTGTCGTTTCAAGATTTTCTGACGCTCGCCAAGGCGGTGACCGCCGGCACGGTGGGGCTGACGCTCGCGGATGCGATGCTCGCGCCGTGGGCGGCCGTGCCGCGGAGCGTGACGCTGCTCGACTGGGGCGCCACGCTCGTGCTGCTCGCCGCCGCGCGGTGCCTGCCGCGAGTGATCCGCGACGGGCGGCGGCGATTTGCGGGCGCCGGCGGCGTTCGCGCGCTCATCGTGGGCGCCAACGACGCGGGCGAAACGCTCGTGCGAGCCCTCGGCGCCAACGCCCGACTCAACTACCGGCCCGTCGGCTTCATCGACGACGCCCCGCAGCTCCGCGGCGCGCGGATCGGCGGCATCCCCGTGCTGGGGCGGCTCGACCAGCTCGCCGCGATCGCCCGCGAACACGCGGTCGAGGAAGTGCTCATCAACGCCGGCGAGTTGCCAGGCCGCGCGATCCGTGAGATCGTTCAGCACGCCGGGGACGCGGGCGTGCGCGTGAAGGTGCTCCCCAGTTACGAGCAATTGCTCGGCGACCGCGTGGAGGTGCAGCCGCGGCCGGTGGCGATCGCCGACCTATTGCGGCGGCCGTCAGTCGAGCTCGACGATGCCGCGGTGCGCCAGTGGCTCGCCGGTCGCACGCTGCTTGTCACGGGCAGCGCCGGCAGCATCGGCTCGGAAATCTGCCGGCAACTACTGCGGCTTTCGCCGACGAAGCTCGTGCTGGTCGACCGTTCCGAAACGGGCCAGTTTTTTCTGGAACGGGAGCTGCGCGACCTGCTCGAGGAGCTCGGCGCCGGGGGCACGACGCTTGAAGTCGCGATGGCCGACGTCAACGACTCCGAGCGGATGCGGGCCGTGTTCGAGACGCACCAACCCGCGGTTGTGTTCCACGCGGCGGCGTACAAGCACGTGCCGCTCATGGAATCGCACGTCGGCGAAGCGGTGAAGAACATCGTGCTGGCCACGCGGGGCCTCGCAGACCTTGCCGACGAGTTCGACTGCGAGAGCTTCGTGATGATTTCCACCGACAAGGCCGTGAACCCCACGAGCGCGATGGGCTCCTGCAAACGGCTGGCCGAGCAATACATCGAAGCCAAGGCCGCCGCGTCGCCGTGCCGTTTTGTCACCGTGCGGTTCGGCAACGTGCTCGATTCGGCAGGCAGCGTGGTGCCAATCTTCCGGGAGCAGATTGCCCGCGGCGGGCCCGTGACCGTGACGCACCCGGACATGGTGCGTTACTTCATGATGATCCCCGAAGCCGCCCAACTCGTGATTCAGGCCGGGGCGATGGGCGCCGGCGGCGAGATCTTCGTCCTCGACATGGGCGAGCCAGTGCGCATCGTCGACCTGGCCCGCGACATGATCCGGCTGTCGGGCCTGCGCGTGGGCGACGACATCGAAATCGAGTTCACCGGCCTGCGGCCCGGCGAGAAGCTATACGAGGAGCTTTACGGCGAGGCGGAAAATCGTAGGCCGACGTCGCATCCCAAGATCATGGCGGCCGCGGGTTCGGCGCGCTCGCTCCTGCAAGTGATCTACGATATCAGCCGTTTGGAGGCCGAGGCGAACGGATCGAACGCCGAGCTGCGCTCTCTGCTGCAAGAGATCGTGCCGCCGCATGAGACGGTGCGTTCGCCGGCGCCGTCCGTTACTCGCCGTGCGGCGTAACGGATTCTGAGGGTGGCCCAGGTTGCCGTCCGCGGCTACTTGGGCGGCGCAGCCGCAGGAGGTTTGGGTGCGATTGGGATCGAAGCGAATCGATCTCGTGTCGCTGGCGCGGCCACCGGAGGAGATTCAAAGAGAAGCCACCGCAGGCATTAAACATCTAACCATCGATGTAAGCATGCGTAAATTGACCATCGGAATTCAAATCGACGGTAATGTAGTGGCCCCAGAAGAGATCGCCATCCTCGAAACTGAAAAACCTAGAATGATCTTCATCAATGCCGATTGAATTAAGAATCATTCTCGCTTGGAATTTCTCAGGAGTTGCAGAGTCTTCGCCGTCCTTGAGCCACACCTCATCCAACAATTGCTCCACAGCACATTTTTTGGCGGCTTTCACCAATTCAGGAAGTCGAGACGCGAGTTCAACCGCAATCGCGACAAAAGGCTCGGCAGCTTCTGCCGCGCAGAGGATGGTTATTCCTACATTACTGCCCTCGAAATCCACGTCACAACAGGTGACGTCGTCCCACTGCTGCAGCTCGCCGAGAATTGGATGATGCTTCAGTTGACGTTCAGACATTGCATCAATCTCGCTCTAGGTTGGTCTGTTATCGCAAATGTAACTTAGTCCTCGAATGCTGACAGGAACAGACCCCGACAACCGAAGCTGAAGAACCTCACGTCGCTGGCGCGACTCCGGTACGCGACGACGCCGACCGGGGCCATTCGAGTTCTTTTAGAGGGCATCTCGATGGCATCACGACCAACTCGCCGCGCGGCTCTACGCACGCTCCTGGGAGCGGCCAGCGTACCGCTTGCCGCGTCGCGCGTGTGGGCTCAGGAACCGGCCGGCATCGCGACGCCGAGCGCCGACTTGCGGATGCTGTTCTTCAACACGCATCTGCTGCCTGGGATCGCTCAAACGATCGCGGGGCGTCGCGGGCAGGACGACTACCGCACCGGCGCCATCGCGGCGCAGTTGCTTCGCTATGACACGGTCGGCCTGTGCGAAGTCTTCGAGGCCGGGCGCCGGGAAGAGATCATTCGCACGGTCGAGGAGGCCTCCGGCAACGCTTACTCGTGGGTTCACTCGCCGGCGCCGTCGGGCCGCAGTCTGGTGTGCGGCGGGCTGTTGCTGCTCACGCGGCACGCGATCGAGGGCAAGCCGCATTTCATTACCTACGCCGCCGCGTCGCGGATTTACAACTCGGGCATTCGCGCCGACGGGCTTTCCGCCAAGGGCGCCATTCATGCTCGGCTTCGCACGCGCACAGAACCGGGCTTTGTGTTCGGCTGTTTTCTCACGCATCTGGAAAGCGTTTCGCCCAAGGCCCGGGCGCTACAGGTCGAGGAGCTTGGGAAGTTCATCGCCGAGCACTCGAGCCCCGAACGGCCCATGATTCTCATGGGCGATCTCAATGTGGAGGCGGACTATCCGGCGAACGCCGGGCCCGGGGATTCGGAGTATCGGCAGCTCGTCGGGGCCCTGCGGTACGGCGGCCAACCGCTGGTGGACCTGTGGCCCGCGATGCACACCGAGCGCGGCGGCACGAGCAATGCCCTGGCGAATGGAGAGTGCCGGCGGATTGATTACGTGTTCGTCTCGCCGCCGCAGGCGCAAGCGCAGACGATGATCGAGCCTCGGGCCCTCCGCGTCGCGCCATTCCTCGATGTGAACATTGATGAGGGCTCGCTGTCTGACCACGCGGGGTTGGAGTTTGAGATGACGCTGAGAGCGGTAGCGCCTCGCTGAGCGTTGCTCCCCATCCATGGATTCTCCGGCTCCCTCCCCCTTGAGGGGAG
>JANOIK010000036.1:0-2134 GCA_031407585.1 Planctomycetota bacterium
TCGGCCGGCGTCTCGCAGCGGAATCTGCTCGGCGGTACCTCCCAGGTGCTGCTGGGGAACGATGCGTCACGCATCAGGCCGGGGTTCTTCGCGCTCAATCCGCAGGACCGCTACGCGGCGGAGCTCAGCTACACGCAGCCGCTGTTGCGCGGCGCCGGCGTGCTCGCCAATCGCGTGCCGATCGTGCTGGCGCGGATCGACACGGAGCGGTCGTTTTTCGCGCTGCGCGATAGCTTGCAGGAGCTGGTCCGCGGCGTCATCGAGGCGTACTGGCAGGTGGTGTTCGCGAGGACCGACGTCTGGGCCCGCGAAATCCAGGTGCGGCAGGCCGAAGAGGCGTCCAATCGGGCGACGGCCCGGTTCGAGAAGGGAATTGCCAACATCACCGAAACGGCCCAGACCCGGGCAGCGCACGCGCAGTTCCGCGCGAATCTGATCGCATCGCGAGCCAACCTGCTCGCCCGCGAAGCGGCGCTCGCCGGCATGCTCGGGCTGCCGCCGACGGAGCCGCTCGCGCTCCAACCGATCACGCCGCCCACGAGCGATTTGATTCCCTTCGACTGGAACCAGGTGACCGAGGTCGCGCAAATCCGCCGGCCCGACTTGATCGAGCTGAAGCTCATTCTCGAAGCGGACCAGCAGCAGCTCATTCTGGCGCGCAACCAGCGTAAGCCGAACTTGGACCTGGTCGGGCTCTACCGGTGGAACGGACTCGACGGCACGACGCCCGAGCAAACGCAAATCACGACGCAAGGCGGCGAATCGACGGACTGGACCGTGGGCGTCAACTTCTCCGTGCCGTTGTTGCTGCGGGCCGAGCGCGCGGGCGTCCGCTCCGCCGAGCTGCTGATCGCTCGCGATCGGGCCGCGCTGGAGCAAGGCGTGCAAACCTCGAGGCAGATCCTCGCCAACAATTTTCGCAACCTCGACCTGTTCTACATGCAGTACGAGGCGTTCACGACGTCACGCGAGGCGGCCAAAGCCAACCTCGAGCAGCAGTTTGCGGTCTACGAGCACGGCATCGACGTGATCTTTCTCAACGTGCTGCAGGCCATCAGCGACTGGGGCAACTCGGTGAGCCAACAGGCTCAGGCGCTCACGCAATACAACATCGAGCTTGCCAACCTCGAACGCCAGACGGGCACGATTCTGGAAACGCACGCGGTGTTCCTCTACGAGGACCGCTTCTGCTCGCTGGGGCCGTTGTGGATCGACCCCAAACGATGCACGCCCTATCCGCGCGACATCGCGCCGGGGCCGAACGCGGATGTCTACCCCGCAGGCGACGAGCCGTCGGAGCAGTTCTTCGACCTGGAGGACTACCCGCAGCGCTTGCCGCGGGTCGACGAGCCGCTTCCCTATCCGCCGCCGGAGGACATTCCCGAGACGCTGCCGCCCATCGACGGCCTGGAGCCGGCGATCCCCGAGACGTCGCCGTTGCTCATGCAGCCGTCGTCGATCGGTGCGGGACCCGTCCCGCAGTGACGGCTGCGTGCGCTGAGCGACATTGTACGCTCGCTACTCGTACCGCAGCGCCTCGATCGGATCGAGCCGGCTTGCCTTGAGCGCCGGATAGAACCCGAAGAAAATGCCGACAATCGCCGCGAACGCCATGGCGATAATCGCCGCAGGAATGGAGATGACCACCGGCCAGTCGCTGCCGCTGGAGAGGCTGTTGATGAGCGCCGTGATGCCGGCCGACGCGGCGACGCCGAGCCCCAGCCCGATCGCTCCGCCGACGCACGACAGCACGACCGACTCGACCAGAAACTGGCGTAGGATGTTCTTGCTACGGGCGCCCACGGCCATGCGGATGCCGATCTCGCGGGTGCGCTCGGTCACCGACACGAGCATCGTGTTCATGATGCCCACGCCGCCGACCAGCAGCGAGATGGCGGCGATCGCCGACAGCATGAGCGTCATCGTCCCGGTGATCACCGCGAGGCGATCGGCGATCTCGGCCATGTTCTGCACGGCAAAGTCCGGGGCATCACCGGGCCGAATGCGATGCCGCTCCACCAGGAGCTGGCTGATCTCCTGCTCGGCGGCCACCATCGTGGCGCTGGAGCTCGCCGAAGCCAGGATCACGTCGATGTTGTTGAAGTCGGAGCCCTGCAGCCGCTTCCGCACGGTC
>JANOIK010000037.1:0-2330 GCA_031407585.1 Planctomycetota bacterium
CCGGAAAAGTTTATTTGAGAGCGAACGAAGCCTGAGAGTTTTTTTTGGGGCGTTGCTACGCGCTCGCCGGCGCCGTGAATGGCTCGCGGTACGACTGCTTCGCGAGGGCACCCGCCATCGCCGCCTCATACTCGCTGCCGGTGAATTCGATCTTCTCGGGGTCGGAGCCCATCCAGCCGCTGCAGGCGAGCGGCGTAGCGGCCAGATCGACGTCGTGGTTGGCGAGGTTCGCGGCGATGGCCTCCACCGATTCCACGGCGTGGTCGAACGCTCCGATGCGACTCTTGATCTCGTCGGTGGCGGTGGGCAAACCCGCGCGGTAGGCCAGGTTGGCCAGGTGGCAGAGATTGGCGGAGCGCACGCCGACGGCGATTTCGGCATGCAAATCATCGCGCTTGCGGGAGCGCACCGCGTCGATCCAGTTTTGGTAGTGGGTGGCGCCGCCGTCGCCGGGGAAGTCTTTGAGCACGTTGCCGTCGTTGTCGTAGATCTTGCCGCCGCCGCGGCCGCCGGCGAAGTAGCCTTTTTCGCACTGGATGACGTTGCCCGTGTCGAGGCCGCGGACCTTGGGCAGGTCGCTGCTGCCGGCGCGTTCGGTGAGGCCGCGGACTTCGATGATGCACGGGGGCGCGTTCTCGAACTCGAAGAGGACGGCCTGCATGTTGGGCGTTTGGCCGTCGTCGGTGCGGGCGAAGCGGCCGCCGAGGCCGAGGAATCTCGTCGGCGTGGCTTCGATGCCGAGGGCGTGGGCGCAGTCGTCGATTTGGTGGGCGCCGAGGTTGCCCATGTCGCCGTTTCCGGTGGCCCAGTTCCAGTGCCAATCGTAGTGGAGGGCCTTGCGACTGAGCGGCTCCAGCGGCGCTGGGCCGGTCCAGAGGTTGTAGTCGACGCCCGCGGGGATCGGCTGCGGGCCGGGGACGTAGCCGATGGAGGCGCGGTCCTTGAACCAGAGTCCGTGCATCCAGAGGATTTTTCCGAGGGCGCCGCCGCGGATATAGTCGATGGCGGCGCGGAAGCCGGTGTCGGAGCGGTTCTGCGTGCCGGCTTGGACAATGCGGTCGTGTTTGCGAGCGGCGTCGACGACGCGCTGGCCTTCGTAGAGGTCGTGGGTGACGGGCTTCTCGCAGTACACGTCCTTGCCCTTTTCGCAGGCCCAGATGGTGGCGACGGCGTGCCAGTGGTTGGGCGTGGCGAAGGTGACGGCGTCGATCTCGGGGTTGTCGAGGATTTCGCGCATGTCTTGGTGGTGCGTCGCCTTCATGTTCACTTTGTCGAGCACGGCCTGGCCTTGGGCGATGCGCGTCGGGTCGACGTCGCAGAGGGCGACGATGCGGACGCCTTCGATGCGGGAGAGTTGATTGACGTGGTCCATGCCCTTGCCGCCGACGCCGATGACGGCGACCTGGATGGTGTCGTTGGGGCCGATGGCTGCGGCGGCGGTTGCGACGCGGGGGAGGATGGAGGCCGCGGCGGTGAGGGCGCCGGTGGCGATGGAATGTTCCATGAAATGGCGGCGGGTGATTGGGGGCATGGGTTTGGTCCTTGCTATTTGATTTTTGGAGAAGAGGTGTTGTCGAACTGTTGAATAGGGACGTGTACCAGGGGCGTCCCCCCTCCCCAGCCCTCCCCTCCAGGGGGAGGGAGCCGGAAGAATTCAATTGAGTCCCCAGCCCTCTCCACTAGGGAGAGGGAGCCGGAGGATTTGGAATAGGAGATCGCGCCGGAGGATTTCTATTGGATTGATCCGCGTGTACCAGGGGCGTCCCCCCTCCCCAGCCCTCCCCTCCAGGGGGAGGGAGCCGGAAGGTCAAGAAGAGAGGGCCGCCGCGGCCGTGGCGAAGATTCTATCAAATCGCGCGCGGGTTTCGCGGCGGGTTTCTTGGATCTCGCGGGCGAGTTTTTCGGCGCTGGCGTAGTCGAGCAGGAACGCCAGCTTTTCGAGTTCTGGTTCTTCGTCCGGAAACTCGTGCCGGCCGGCGGCGTCCATGAGGCGGATTCTGGCTTCGACGCTGCGCTGGAAGCGGTAGCTGGTGGCGAAGAACGCCGCGTCGGCGGGGGTGAGGATGCCGGCGACGGAGAGGGCGCCGAGGGCGTCGATGGTGCCGGTGAAGCGGATGTCGGGTCGGGCGGCGCCGTGCTTGAGGGCGAGCATCTCGACGATGAACTCGGCGTCCATCGTGCCGCCGGGGCCGCGTTTGAGATTTTCGGGCGAGGCCGATTCTTCGAGCCGGCGCCGCATCGCGAGAATCTCCGCGGCGTCTTCGGATCGCCACGGTCGCGCGTGGATCGACGCGATGACGGCGGCCATCGCGCGCTCGGCGGCGGTGGGC
>JANOIK010000142.1:0-1505 GCA_031407585.1 Planctomycetota bacterium
ACCCACCCTACGGGTACGGCGGCGCGGTTGACGCTGGTCGTTGGCGTGGGCGACACTGACGGCTGCTTCATGTCCGCCGAATTGAAGGAGAGACCCATGGGTTGTCGTCGCATGTTGGGCCGATTGCTGGGCCGCGTTGCCTTGGTCGCGAGCGTCCTGGTTTTTGTGGGATGCGGATCGGATGCTGAGAAGGCGGGCGATGCGGGCGGAAGCTCGGGCGGCGCTGCGGCGACGGCCGACAAGCAGGCGGACGCGAAGCCCGCGAACGCGCGCGAGGATTGGCCGACGGAGGAGGAGGCCAAGGCGGCGATCTTCAAGGTGGAGTACGCGATTCAGGCGTCGCAGACGAACAAGGACGTGTGGCATGTGAAGGACATGACGCACGAGGTGCACTCGGTGAAATTTGCCAAACGCACGACCGAGAAGCAGATGCACTACGGCGACGGCGCGATCACTGTCTACCCGGCCAAGATTCTGTACCTACGGACCACGGAATACACCGACAAGCCAGCGACGCACGAAGAGCTGGGCGAGGACGGAGTCTGGCTGCTGTACCAGGACAGCTTTGGGGAGTGGACGGGGAAGTACGGTACGGAGTGAGGCGGGAGGGGACAAGCCAATTCCCAATTCGAGTAGGATTAGGAGTAAGAGTAGGAGTAGGATCGGAAGAGGAGCGGGACGATGCGGGCGGTTTGGCACGGGATTTGATGTGGGTTTCTCGATGGCAGCGCGGTTGCGCCGCGCTAGAATTCCTGTTGCGGAGATTCTCGTTGAGGAGCACCTGATCATGGCACGCTCGTTTTTGCTATTAAGTCTTATCGGAATCTTGGCGACAGTCTCGTGGGGCCAAACGCCCGCCGCTGTCCCGACGAACGACGCTCCCCCGGTCGATGCATCCGTTCCGACGGTTGAGTCGCTCGCGGGAGAAGCTGAAACCGATGCTGCCGCCGACGCGGGCGCAGGTGGAATTGCGACGCCGGCCGATGAGCCGTACTCGGCCGACGCCGCGGCGGCGGATCTCGCCTCCCCTAGTGACGCGCCGAGTGACGCGACCACGGCCGATCCCGACGAAGCGGCGCGGCTCAAGATCTGGATGAGCCCACAGATGATCGAGGCGCGTGAGTACGTCGAGGAGTACAGCCGGCGGTCGGTGCAGTTCAACTCCGAGGCCGCGGCGCGGTATCTCGACCAGCTGCGCCGTTCGTCGCCGCTGGAGATGCAGGCGTGGCTCGGTCGGTACACGGCCCGCCGCGCGGGCACGGCGCGGGCCGAAGCGGTCGCGCGGGCGGCGCGGCAAACGGCGGTCGACCAGACGTTCGCCCGCCTGCAGGCCGTGCAGCAGTCGTACGACAACTTCAACGCGAATCGAGACGCCGCGGCGCAGATCGCGCGCAATCGGCTCGCGGGGTACAGCTCGGCGCCAATCAGGCGGGCATTATCAAGCAAGCGAACCGAGACAACCTGCTCGCGTCACAGAATGCGTTCCAATACGGATGGATCATCGA
>JANOIK010000929.1:0-8788 GCA_031407585.1 Planctomycetota bacterium
GTCGAAGGCGCCCAGTGTGCGTACGAAATCGTGATCAACGGGGTCGACGAACCGGCCGTCGCCGCGGCAATGAAGGCGGCCATCCACGCCGCCGCGGGCGAAGGCGTGCTGGCGATCGGCGCCGGCAATTACGGCGGCAAATTGGGCAAATTCCACTTCCGCCTGCGATAGATTCTTAGCTAACGCGATGGGCGGAAGGCCTCACGCAAAGGCGCAAAGAACGCAAAGGGCGGAAGGGAAAGGAACGCTAATAAACGCTAATTTTCACTCATCAGGATTAGCGAAGATCAGCGTTTATTAGCGTTCCGTCTTTCCTCCTCATTTCTTCCTTTGCGTCTTTGCGCCTTTGCGTGAGGCATCTCCACCCCATCCGGCCGGTTGCCGGGCTTGCTGGGCGTGGTTACACTTGCGCGGCTAGCACGCCTGGGCCGTCAGCCCAGAAATCTTCTCCCATTGGGTCAGCTTTCTATCATGTCCGCCGAACAAGACGCGACCCAGTCGCAGCCCAGCGCTGCGCCGTCGCCCGAGTCGGCTGCTCGCACCGAGCAGCAACCGACGCAACAGCCCTCTGTCTCGCCGCAGCCCGAAGTTGTGTTGGAAGCGTCTCCCGCGCCGATCCATCACGACGCCGACGCCCTGGCCACGGGCGACTCTGAAGCCGCGGCCGTGCCGCGACCGAGCGAGCGCATCCAAATCGGTTCGCAGCGCGACGCCGGCGAGACCATCGCCGAAGCGAAGCCCAACCCGGTGACGCCCGGACCAGCGCGCGCGGATCGCCCGCCGAGCGAGAGCAAGCGCAAGAACTACCCGCCGCCGAATGTGCGCTCGCAACTTCCGCCGGAGCTGGAGCAAGAACTGCAAGCCGCGCTCGCGGGCGGATCGCTCGAAGAGCTGATCGATCGCTCGGCCACCGTCGCGGCGACGACCGAACTGGAGCCCGAAGCGCGCGTCTCGGGCCGCGTCGTCAGCATGCGCGAAGGTAATATTTTCATCGACCTCGGCGGCCCGAACCAGGGCGTGGTCAAGGCGCAGCAGTTCGGCGAGAAGCCGCCGGAAGTCGGCGCCCAGCTTGAACTGGTCGTCACGCGTTTCGATCAAGACCAGGGCATGTACGATCTTTCGATACCCGCCGCCGCGGTCGACGTCGGCAATTGGAGCGAGGTGAAGGAAGGCCAGATCGTCGAGGTCATGATCTCGGCGTTGAATAAGGGCGGGCTCGAGTGCACCGTCGCCGGCATTCGCGGCTTCATCCCCATGGGGCAGATCTCGTCGTATCGCGTCGAGAACCCCGAGGAGTTCGTCGGCCAGAAGCTCGCGGTGGTGATCACCGAAGCGAACCGCCGCCGCAAGAATCTCGTGCTCAGCCATCGCGCGTACATGGAGCGCGAGCGCAAGGAGCTCAAAGACAAGCTCATGGCCGAACTGGCGCCGGGCCAGATTCGCGAGGGCATCGTCCGCAGCCTGCAGGAGTTCGGCGCCTTCGTCGATCTGGGCGGCGCCGACGGGCTCATCCACGTGAGCCAAATGAGCTGGGACCGCATCGGCCACCCCAGCGAGGTGCTCGCGGTCGGTCAGAAGATCAAGGTACGGGTCGAGAAGGTCAACGCCGAGACTGGCAAGATCTCGCTGGTCTACCGCGACATGGGCGACAACCCGTGGAACTCGGCGACCGAAAAATTCCCGGTCGGGTCGAAGGCCAAGGGCACGGTGTCGAAGCTCATGCAGTTCGGCGCCTTCGTGAAGCTGGCCCCGGGCGTCGAGGGGCTCATCCACATTTCGGAACTCGGCCACGGCCGCGTCTTCCGCACCAGCGACGTGCTGAGCGAGGGGCAGGAGGTGGAGGTGAAGGTGCTGAGCGTCGACGTCGATGCGCAGCGCATCAGCCTGTCGCTCAAGGCGCTGCTCGCGGCGCCGGAGAAGCCGCAGCCGCAGCAACATCAGCGGCGCGATCCGCCCCCGCCGCCGCCCGAGCCGACGCCCGAGGAGCTCAAGCGAGCCGAGCGGAAACGCGAGGCGGCCGCGCAGCTCAAGGGGGGGATCAGCGCCCCCAGCGGCGGTGAAAAATTCGGGCTGAAGTGGTGATCCGACGCCCCTCCCTCAAAGGGGGGACGGGGGAGGGATTTCTTCAGCCGCGGATTTCGCTTCAACGCGCCGACGCGCGACAGACGTCGGGAATCCCTCCCCTAGCCCCTCCCTGCAAGGGAGGGGGTTAGCCGCCGATGCATCCCATCGACCCGCCGCCGCTGGACTCTGCGTTCACCGAGCCGTGGTCCCTCGGCAAGATCGGCCGCATGCTGCGGCAGTTCGGCCCTGCGGCGGTCGTCGCGTCAGTCGCCATCGGCGCCGGCGAGACCATCATCGTCGTGCGCGCCGGGGCGTGGTTGGGCTACGGGCTGCTCTGGCTCGTGCTGCTCAGCGTTCTGACCAAGGGCGTGTGCGTCACATACTTTCTCGGACGTTACACAGCGATCAGCGGCGAGGCGCTCGGCAGCCGATTGGTGCGACTGCCCGGGCCACGCGGTTGGCTGCTGATGCTGCTGGTGTTTCTCGAGCTCGCCGCGGCCGGGCCCCTGTGGGGGGCCATCGCGCGACCCTCGGGCGAACTGCTCGGCTACCTGCTGCTCGACGACGCCACGGGCATGGGGCCGCGAATCATCGCCACGCTGTTCGTCGTCGTCGCGCTCGTGCTCAGCCTGCCCACGAGTTACAAGATGCTCGAGCGGCAGCAGATCATTATCTGCGGGCTGTTGGTGCTCGGCACGATCATCGGCACGGCGCTCGTGCGGCCCGACTGGCTCGCCGCCCTGCGCGGGTTCCTGTCGTTCGGCCACATCCCGAAGATACCCGTGTCGGCGCCGCCAGCGTTCACGCAGAATGCGTGGCCATTGCTCGCGGTGACGTTCGGTTACGTGGGCGGCAGCGTGATGACTTACACGGTGTACGCCGATTTCATCGCCCTGCATCGCTGGGGCATGACGGGCCATCCGCGCATCGACGAGATTCGCAAACTCGCGGCCGTGGGCAGGCCCGCCGATTACCTTCCTACGGATCCCGCCGCCGCGACCGCGATCCGCCGCGCCGCCGCGCCGATTCGCTGGGACGTCGCCTGCGGCTCCGCCGTGCTGCTGGTCGTCACCGCGTCGTTCATGATGGCAGGTGCGGCGGTGCTGTTCCCCCGCCGCGAGGCCGGCGAGCAGCTCGGCACGTTCGACGGCTGGCATCTGCTGACCGACCAGGCGGAGATCTGGAACTCGATTCACCCCGCGCTGGTGTGGGTGTACTACGTGTGCGTGCTGTTGGGGCTGTGGGGTACGCTGCAGTCGTACCCGGATATCTACGCCCGCGGCACGACCGAATATCTGCAAGCCATCTGGCCCGCTCGCACTTGGCGGCAGCGCCCGACTCAGCTCGTCATCTGCGGCTACGTACTCGTCACCTCGACGGCCGTCATTTGGAGCGATCTGAATTTCGACGCGATGACGCAAGCCGTCAGCTTCCTCGCCACCACGATGGCGGTGGCCGTCGCGATGCTCGCGGGCCTGTGGCTGAACTTCCAACTGCCACCTCCGTACCGCACGCGGCGGTGGATGCTTGCCGGGGGAATTGCCGCTGCCGTGATTCTGGTGATCGCGTCCGTCGTCTCCGGCATGGGCGTGTGGCGGCAAATTGCGGCCTCGTTGGCCACCCCGTAGAATGGGCGGCTCTTCGCTCACCCCTCTCGACTCTCATCGCACGCACAGGAGCGCAAGCGCGCTATGGCTGGCAAAACTCTCAACGTCGCACTCATCGGCTACAAATTCATGGGCAAGGCCCACAGCCAGGCGTGGCGAACCGTGGGGCGGTTTTTCGACCTCCCCGCCGAGCCAGTGATGAAGGTCGTCTGCGGTCGAGATGAGGCGGCCGTAGGCGAGTTCGCCCGCCGCTGGGGTTGGGAAAGTTCCACGACCGACTGGCACGACGCCGTGAGCCGCAAGGACGTCGATGTGGTCGACATCTCGACGCCCGGGTATACGCACCGCGACATCGCCGTGGCAGCCGCCGAGGCGGGCAAGCATGTGTGGTGCGAGAAGCCCCTGACGTTCACGCTAGCCGAGGCGAAGGAAATGCTCGCGGCGGTAAAGAAGGCCGGTGTGAAGCACGCGGTGAACTTCAACTACCGCCGCTGCCCCGCTGTGGCCCTCGCCAAGAAGATGATCGACAACGGCGACATCGGCCAGATCCGCCAGGCCCGGTTCACCTATCTCCAAGATTGGCTCGTCGATCCCAAGTTTCCCATGAATTGGCGGCTGCGCAAGGAAGCCGCCGGCAGCGGCGCTCACGGAGACCTTGGCGCCCACTCGATCGACTTGGCGCGCTACCTCGTCGGCGACATCGGCGAAGTCGTGGGGATGAAGAAAACATTCGTCACCGAACGGCCCGCCGAGGGCGAGTCGAGTGGGCTCACCGCGACCGCCGGCAAGGGGACGGAAAAGGTGACGGTCGACGACGCCTCGATTTTTCTCGCCAAGTTCACCGGCGGGGCGCTCGCCACGTTCGAGGCCACGCGCATGGCCCCCGGCCGAAAAAACTTCAACCGCTTCGAGATCAACGGCTCCAAGGGCACGCTCGTGTGGTGCTTCGAGGACCTCAATTTCCTCGACTTCTACTCGACCGAAGATCCCGACGACCGCCGCGGGTTCCGCCGGATCATCGCCACCGAGGGCGTGCATCCCTACGCCGGCAACTGGTGGCCGCCAGGGCACATGCTGGGCTACGATCACGGGTTCGTGAACGCCGCCGCTGAACTGGTCGAGTGCATCGCGGGCGACAAGAACTGCAGCCCCTGCTTCGGCGCGGGCGCGAAATGCGTCGCCGTGCTCGAGGCGGTGGACAAGTCGATCGAGAGCGGCAAGTGGCAGGCGGTGGAGAAGGTCGAGTGAGCGCACGGAAGTCGATGGAATAAGAAGGCCCACGACCGTATGGAGCCGTACGACATAGACGAGTACGTCCTTGAGGACGCACTCCAGATACATTCGTTCTTTTCGAGGTTCGCACAGTCTCCACCACTGGGCTGGTGGTTTCGCGGACACGGCGATGCAGGTTGGAAACTTCTGCCCAGGGCTGGCAGACCCGAGTACTTTCTGGAGCCGACCGAGGCCAACTCTAATCGCGATCTTGCGCGCTTCAACGTATGGAAAAAATGCGCGGTAGCGTACACCGCTCAGCTTCCTAACAATGAGTGGGAATGCTTGGCCCTGGCGCAGCACCATGGGTTAGCAACCCGGTTATTGGATTGGACTACCAACCCACTAGTCGCACTCTTCTTCGCTTGTTGGGAACAATTCGAAGTCGACGGGTGCGTGTACTGCTACCAGCCTCATATGTTCGTGAAAGAAGATATCCTAGCCATTGATTCAGATGTCGTAGGGGTTGGGTTTTCTCCCCGCGCCCTCTCGACACGAATTCTAAACCAACGGGGTGTGTTTACAGTACACGGCCCGCCAACTGAGCCAATTGTTCCGATGGCCCACTCGTTCTTGGAAGGAGTGACGTCACTAGCACGCCTTACCATTCCGGCGAACCTCAAACGTAAGGTTTTAAAGAATCTCGACGGTTATGGAGTAAATCGAGTCACACTTTTCCCTGATCTAGATGGTCTAAGCGCTCACATTAATTACGAAACCCTAAGAATTGTTCATCTGCACAACGAGCTTCATCCCGAATCATAGCGAATTGGGCACGCATCTCATGACCAAAATCAAAGCAGGCATCATCGGCACTGGCTTCATCGGCCCCGCACATGTCGAGGCCCTTCGCCGATTGGGATTCGTCGAAGTCGCGGCCGTAGCTGAACGTGGGCAGGAACTCGCGCAGCGCAAGGCAGACGAGCTTTCGATCCCCAAGGCTTACGGCGACTACAAGCAATTGTTGGCCGACCCTGATATTCAAGTCGTCCACAACTGCACGCCGAACCATCTGCACTTCGAGGTGAACCGTGACATCCTCGCGGCGAAGAAGCACGTCGTGAGCGAAAAGCCGCTGGCGATGAACTCCCGCGAGTCGAGCGAGCTGGTTCGGCTCGCCGAGCAGGCGGGCGTGGTGCACGCGATCGACTTCAACTACCGCTACATGCCGCTGGTGCAGCAGGCCCGTGCGATGTGCCAGAAGGGGGACGTTGGCCGGGTGTTCGCCGTGCATGGCAGCTACCTGCAGGACTGGCTGTTCAAGAACACGGATTGGAACTGGCGGCTGGTGCCCGAGATGAGCGGCGACTCGCGGGCCATTGCCGACATCGGCAGCCACTGGTGCGACCTCGTCCAATTCATCACGGGGCTGAAGATCGTTCGCGTCATGGCCGACCTCGTCACGATTCACCCCGAGCGCAAGCGGCCCAAGGTCGAGGTCGAAACCTACGCCGGCAAGATTCTCAAGCCGGAAGAAATGGAAGACGTTCCGATCAACACGGAAGACTACGCGTCCGTCTTGCTGGAGTTTGACAGCGGCGCCCACGGCGTGCTGACGGTGAACCAGTGCGCGGCCGGCAGGAAGAATCGACTCTACTACGAAATCGACGGCGCCAACTGCGCGCTCGCGTGGGACCAGGAAACGCCGAACGAGCTGTGGATCGGCCACCGCGATCGCGCCAACGAAGTGCTGATGAAGGACCCCAGCCTGCTCGAGCCCGAGGCCCGCGAGTACGCCCACTACCCCGGCGGCCACAACGAGGCGTATCCCGACGGGCCGAAGAATCTGTTCCGCAACGTCTACGGCTTCATCGCGGGCAAGCGCAAGGGCGGCGACTTCGCGACGTTCGTCGACGGCCACAACGAGATCGCCATCTGCGACGCGGTGCTCCGGAGCAGCCGCGAGCGTAAGTGGATCGACGTGGCGTATTGAGATGCGGGGAAAACCGCCAAGGACGGAGGGGGACAGACTCACCACGACGACACGACGAAGAATAAGAAGGGAGAAAAAAGTACCGCTGATGGACGCTGATTTTCGCCGACCATGAAGTTCCCCAACGATCTCCTCTCATTATCCACCAATATCAGCGTACACCAGTGGTTTCGTCGTCCTTGCCTTTCTCCGTCGTCGTGTCGTTGTGTCGTCGTGGTTCAATTTCATCTCTTCCGACCTTGGCGTACTTGGCGTCCTTGGCGGTTAAATCCCTTCCTCCGGCGCACGTTAGCCGAGCGATAGGAGCTTCGCAATCTTCCGCCCCGTCACGCTCAACGGCAGTTCCGCGAGCTCCCCAGTCGGCGCCCACCGCACGGGGCGATCCGCCGTGGATCGCACGCGGCCGCCTTTCGGCTGTGCTTCGTAGCACTCCAGCGTGATCCGATACCGCGTCACGCCGTGTTTCAGCGTTGTGAGGAGGGCGCCCGATTCGATTTCGACGCCGGTTTGTTCGCGCACCTTGGCAGCGAGTTCGTCGCGCACGAACAGCGGACCCTCGGCTTCGATTGCGAACCGCGGAAAGTCCCACAGGCCGGCCCAGCGCTCGCCGGGGCCGCATTGCCGTAGGAGCACAGCGCCGCCCTTGCGCACGACGACCGCCGCTTCGCGCACGGCCGTGAAAGCCTGCTTCTTGCCGGCCGCGGGGATCTTCGCCTGCAGCCCCAGGCGGAACGCCGCGCAGTGCATCGATACGGGACACACGTCGCACTTCGGCGCCGCCGGTGTGCAGACGAGCGAGCCCAGCTCCATGAGGGCCTGGTTGAAGCGGGCGGCGCCCGTGCGCGGCAGCAATTCTTCGGCCGTCTGCCAGAGCAGCCGCTGTCCCGCGGACTTCATGGGGTCGTCGCGGTAGCCGACCAGGCGTGCGAACAGGCGAATCGTGTTCGCTTCGAGGATCGGCGCCGGCTGATCGTACGCGATCGAGACAATCGCGCCCGCCGTGTACCGCCCGATGCCGGGCAGTTCCATGAGCGTCGGCACGTCGCGGGGAAACTCGCCGCCGTGCTCGGTGACGACCGCCTTCGCCGCCGCGTGCAGTCCCCGCGCACGGCGGTAGTAGCCCAGCCCTTCCCACAGACGCAGCACTTGCTGCTCCTGGGCGGCCGCGAGCACCTCGACCGTGGGAAACGCCGCGATGAACCGCTCGAAGTACGGCTTCACCGCCGCCACGGTCGTCTGCTGGAGCATCACCTCGCTGACCCACACGCGGTAGGGATCGCGCGAGCGCCGCCACGGCAAATCCCGCGCGTGCTTGCCGTACCAAGCGAGCAGCCGCCGGCGAAACGATTGCCTCGCCTTCGCATCAAACCCCGCGACGAGTGAGCGATCCTTCGCCATTTATTTCTGCAACTCGGAAGGGATCTCTCGCAAAGGCGCAAAGGCGCGAAGGCGCAAAGGCGCAAAGGAAGACGCAAAGCAGAAAAAACGAAAGGAGGGAACGCTAATAACCACTAATTCGCACTAATCTGGATCAGCGAAAATCAGCGATAATTAGTGTTCCCTCTTCCTCTTCCTTGGCGTTCTTCCTTTGCGCCTTAGCGCCTTTTCGTGAGGTCCCCCTGCCTACGAATCCTTAAACGCCGCGACGAGCTCGACCATGGCTTTCTTGCCGTCGCCGAACAGCATGAGGCAGTTGTCCGCCGCGAAGAGCGGGTTGGGGATGCCCGCGAAGCCGGGGCTCAGGCTCCGCTTTACCACCACCACGTTGCGGGCGTTCGCCACGTTGAGAATCGGCATCCCCGCGATCGGGCTCGTGGGGTCGGTGTTCGCCAGCGGGTTCACCACGTCGTTGGCGCCGATGACGATCGCCACGTCGCACTGGGCGAACGAGGGGTTGATCTCGTCCATCTCC
>JANOIK010000153.1:0-6718 GCA_031407585.1 Planctomycetota bacterium
CGCAGCGCCGCCGCCAACATGCGACCCTGCTGCCGACCGACGCGGATCGGCCCGTCGCCCATGGCCGGCACGTGCACCGCGTTCCAGTCCCAACTCAGTATGTTGTAGCTGTCGCCGCATCGGCATTTGAGCGCCGCGGCCGACGACGGGCCGAATGTGCAGCGAATCGCCTCGGGCAGCGGGTTCCAGCCGTGCGTCAGCACGATCGTGGGCTTACACGGATCGATCGGATCGCACGGGTGCGCACCGCAGGAGTAATTCAGCAGCACCCCCATGCGCTCGTTGGCCCCACGCTGCAGCACGGGCGTGTTCAACCGGCAGCCCGCGGCCAACGTGCAGGCGGCCAAACCAAACGCCAACGTGGTTCGAGCGGGTCGCATCCGTGCGCTCCAGGCAAGCTGTCGGGGCTGAGGAAGCCCTGCGGGGCGGGTGGCGCCGGTGAGTCAAACCTTGCCGGCGCGCGCATCGCGCGGTCCGTGCGCGACGCTGCTGACATATCGGCCGAGCGATTGCGCCGGCTCTAGTGAAGCCGCGCCAAACGCGCCGAGATCAGCGGCTTCCGCCCTGCCGCTTCTTCGTCTCGCGCACGTCCGTGTCGGACATCCCCTGGTCCATCTTGCGGCGGGCGTCCTCGGCCAGCTCCTCGTAGTCATCGCGCAGCCGATCGATCTCGTGGTCCTCGAGCTCCTCCAAATCGAGCAGCGCGTTATGGGCGCCTTCGGTGGCGCGAATCAGCTCGTCGAGCTTGATCTGGATCGCCGCCGTGTCGCGGTTCTGCGTGTTCTGAATGAGAAAGATCATCAGGAACGTGATGATCGTCGTGCCCGTGTTGATGACGAGCTGCCAGGTCTCGTTGAAATCGAACAGGGGCCCGGTGATCGCCCAAATGATGACGATGGTGGCCGCTAGGACAAACGCCGCGGGATGTCCCGTGGCTCGGGCCGCCCATTTGGAGAAGACCGTAAAGAGGTGGCTGAGTTTTTTCATGGCGCTCTGGCATGCAAACGCGGCGCCAGAGGGGTTTCAGTTGCGGACGCTCGCCGCCACCCACCGTTAATTGGCCGCAACCTTCAAACCAAGCGATTCGGCCACTCGATCGGCAGTCGTCACGTGAATGTCCCGCTCTGCGGCAAGAAAGCGGGAAAGTAACGTCGGAGACACGCCGGCGTCGGCAGCGACTTGATCGACGTGCTTACCGCTGGCGCGAATCGCGCTGCGAAGCAACTCGCTGATAGCGCCCCCGGCGGAAACGGTCTTAGTTGCCGCCGGCGGAAACTCACCATGGACGCGGCGGCGCACCTCTTGATCGGCGGCAATCTGAGCCGGCGTCAAGGGTTGGTCGCGGAACGCTCGCTGAATCTTTTCACTCATTTTGGTAACGCACTCGGGACGCGCGTCATTTGGGTTCTGGAACCTCGTAGGCTGTCACGACGCGCACTGTATCGTCATCGATGGATTCGTAGACAACGATGATGTAGATGCCCTCGATCGTATAACCCCAAACGCACGGCCGATCCGTCGACGCGCTTCGACCCCGAGCCGTCGGGTTCTCCAGGACCTCTTCAACGTCTTCCAGGTCGAGACCATGCTCGGCAATGTGCTGAACGTTGCCGTCAGGATCGTTGGGATCGTCCCAAAAGATACGCAGGAAAGTCATCGCACAGAGCTATTCTAACAGAGTTGATTCATGAGTACATGCGGCTGAACTGCGGTCATTCGCGGAATAGGCCGAGCGATTCGACCTCACGAGAAGAGACTGTCCTCGATATGCTTCATGTATCGATTGGCATAGAAAAGGTCAGGCTGTTGATATCGCGGGCGCGAACGAATATCAAATCTCGGATCCTTCGGGTTGCCGGCGTCGAATAGCACCAGCCCAATTCCGAAGACTTGGCACAAAGCATCCAATCTCGCGATCTCATCGTCTGGCGTTGCGTTAGGAATTACCAAGTAACTCTTATGGCTGAAAAGGCAATAGGCACAGGCTTGACCGAATGCCGTGACTAGCTGATATGTGTCCGGCTTAATCTCGGCCGATACGATTTCGACCGGCGCTTGAATGATGTCACTTCGCTTTGACTCCCTCTTGCCAATCACATCCGGCGTACCCCATTTGTCACGGAAGCGACTTCCGCCTAACGCAATTGCTTTTGTGCATTCTTCAACGTCATTGACGAGCCAATCCGCGAACGGCGCGTAGAATTCTTCCTCCCTAACTCGCTTCGCTTCTTTGGGAACTAGCTCTTCCTTGAGCTGATCTGTATCCGGGTCTCTGTACTTGACCAGACGGAAAAGCCCTCTCGACGGCTTGTAGACTTCCTCCGGAAATCGGTCCTGAAGATTCCAGATGCTGCCCATTATTGAGTTCGTATTCAGGGTCTTGTCGGCGTCAGAAATCTGCCGAATGAGTTCGGAATGCCGCACGCCTTCCGGATTTCTCTCCAAGACGTTGAACCCAAGTTCGATTATTCGCTCTCCAATTTTTGCCATACTCGAATAGCCCCTAAAGCCAAACTAAAGCCGCCTCCGTCGAATTCTATCCCGCAGGCGGGCGAACCGTGAGTTCCTCTCCGCGTGCAAATCTCGCCAGCGTCTCCTGATACCGCTTTTTCCCCTCTTCCACCACGCGGCGGATTTCCTTCGCGTTCGCCTCGCTCTCCTTCCGCAGCTCGGCCACCATCTGCAGCGACTCGACCTGGTAATCGCTGATCGCCGTGACCAACTTTTCCAGCGACGCCGGGCTGATCGTCGACCCGTAACCCGCCTTCAGCGCCGCCTTCTCCAACTCGCGTCCCAGCTCGGCCACGTCTTCCAGGCTCTTGTTCACGCCCGCCTTGAGCGCCTCGGTCGATTGCGTCGCCTCGTGAAGCCCCTGCTGCGAGGTGTAAACGGTTCCCAGAATCGTGAACGCGTGCTCGTTGGTGGTGAAGAACGTGACCGCGCGGCGATACACCTGATCCTTAACGTCGTGCGTCTGCTTCAGCTTCGTCACCAGCGTCTCGCCCACGTCGTAGCCGATAGCCAGATTTTCGGTGATATCCTTCAGCAACTGGTACGTGCGGTCCTCCGTCTGAAACGCGTTACGGGCTTCGTCGCGCGTGAGTTCGAGCCGCGATTTCTGGCTGTCGTCATCGCCCTTGTACTGGTCGACGGCTTGCTGAGCCGTCGCGAGCGCCGTCTTGGCCGCGTCGAGATGCGGGAGCTGCTTCGCGAGCAGCTCGCGGCTGAGGATCTCGGCCTCCTTGAGCGCGAACCGGAAGTCGATGTACCCGTCCATGATCGTATCTTCGCGCTCGAGCTGGTCCTTCGTGTCCTTGCACACGTCCTGGTAGACCTCGACGATCTTCTCGAACCGCGCGCTCGGCGACCCGCGGCGGATGTTCATCCACACGTTCGACATCTTCTCGGTCACGCCGATCTTGCCGTCGTCGAGCTGCTTGATGAGCGTCTTCGAGTCCTCGCGAATTGAGTCGAACATCTGGCTGATGTCGAGGTAACGGTTCCCCACGTTGATATTCTCGACATTGTCGCGCACCAACTGGTTGAACGCGCTCATGTACTTGATCGTGTGGATGATCGCCACGGCCCGCGCTTCGTCGACGTGGCGCACCTCCTCCAGCAAGCGGCTCAGCTCGCCCGGCTGCTCGTCTTTGCCTTTCACGCCGAATTTCGCCAAGACGTCGACCGCCTTGTCGAGATACTTCTGCATTTTCCCGTCGCCCGCCGCTTGCGTTTGCTCGGCGCCTTGGGACGAGGCGCTTTGGGTCTTGGACTGTGTGGCCTGGGCCATGACTGCTCTCCGCGGGGGATCGAACGAATCGGGGCGTCTGGTAAACTGACATCAGCTTAACGCGCCGCGCCGCGATGCCAACTCGGTTTTCGCCAGCTGCGCCGCAACCTTGGAATCCTTGCGTCGAATTAGCCGTCCGCAGATCGCCATGGCAGCATCCCGACAAGCCACGCAATTAGAATCTGACGCCAGTCGTACTCTCGACGCGGCGGAGATCCCCGCGGCCGGCGAGCGGCTGAGCCTCGAGGAGATGAGCCGCATCATGGACGTCGCGGCCTCGCTCCGCAAAGAGCGGGCGCTCGTCGACGAGCAGCTCAACATCGGCCAGATCAAGGCCAAGCTGCGCGAGCGGCTGCTCGAGGCCGCGAAGATCAGCGGCGATCCCGTGACGGCCGAGGAGGTCGACGCCGCGGTGCGGCAGTACTACGAGCAGCTCCACGAGTTTCGCGAGCCATCGGCAAGTCTCGCGACGTTCGCGGCGCACCTGTGGGTGAGTCGCGGCGTGGTGCTTGCGATGGTAGCCGCCGCGGTCGCGGCGTTTGCGACAGTTTGGGGCCTACTCGCCACCGGCGTGCTGCCGGGCAAGGTCCGGAACGAGCGAATCGCCGCCGCAGCCGCCGCGCAATTCGAATCCCAACTGGATCAGGCCGAGCGAACGGCCGCATCGATTCGGCAACTATCCAACGACGCTAGCGTCGACCGCGATGTGAAGGCGCTCGTGTCCTCGGCACGCGCCGCGGCCAATCGCAAGGACCCCGGCAGCGTTGCCGAGGCGCTCGGAAAGCTCGACTTGCTCCGGCAGGAGTTGGAACTGGACTACACGCTGGCCATCGCAAGCCGGCCCGGCGAGCAGTCGGGGCTCGATCGCTACTTTGGCGATGAGAAGGGCACGCGCGTCTCGGGTCTGTATGTCTTCGTCGAAGCGCGCGACGGGCGCGGCAATGCGGTGCAAGTCCCCATCGAGAATCGTGAAAGCGGTCGGATCGACTTTGTATCGCGCTGGGCCGAGCAGGTGCCGCCGGTGGTGTTCGACCGGCTCAAAGCCGACAAAGAGGCCGACGGCGTGCTCGACGAGCGCACGTTCGGCGTCAAGCGCCGCGGCGAGCGCACGCTCGAAGTCACGCTGCCGGGCGTCGATGGCAAGCCGCTCGCTCGACGGGGGCAGCTCACCTCATGGTAGTGAATGCCCAAAGCGGCGCCGATGTGGGACGAACGTTGCAAGGCGCCGTCGATCGCGTGCGCCGGCAGCTCGACGAGCACGTCGCGGGGCTGCACGCACTCGACCAGCAGGTGAACGACCTGGTCGCCCGCCGCGGCGGGGCGCTGCTCGACCTCGCGCGCCACTATCTGCCGGACATGAGTGTCGAGACCATCGGCGGCTCGTTCGTCGAAGTGCGCGACGACCTCCTCGACGTGCTCGCCCGCAAGCAGCGCCGCGAGCGCGAGGTGCAGGACCAGGTCGCCGCCGCCGAGCGGGCCGCCGAGCACCAGGAAGCGGAGCTCGCCCGAGTGACCGAGGAGCTCAACGCCAAGGTGGCTGCGCGGCAGAAGCTCGAGGCGCTCGTGGCCGAGCGGCTCCACGGCAGCGACGAGTTCAAGCAGCTCTCCGACCAGGCCCTCACCGCGGAGACGGAGCTGAATCGCAACGAGGACCGTGTCGAGGAGATGCAGGCCGAGACCAAGAAGAAGCTCCCCTCGTACAATCGCAGCCGGCTGTTCAAGTACCTCTACGAAGCCCACTACGGCACGCCCGAGTACCAGGGCAAGGGGCTCACGCGGCGGATCGACGGGTGGGTTGCGAAGATGATCAATTACGCGGCGGCGCGCGTGGGGTACGAGTTCCTCCGCGTCACGCCGGAGCTGATGGTGCAGGAGGTCACGCGGCGGCGCGATCGGTTCAACGAGCTCATGCAGCAGGTCGAAGCGATCGAGGACCGCGTGAGCGACGAGGTCGGGCTTACCGAGGTGATGCGCGCCGGGCAGCAGCTTGGCGCCGAGCGCGACCAGGCGGTCGGCTCGGTGGCGACGGCGCAGGACGCGTTGATCAAACGGCAGCACGAGCTGCTTGCGCTTGCCGGGTCGCAGAACGAGTTTTACGAACAGGCGCTCGCGCGGATGCAGAGCTTCCTGGCCAGCGTGCCGCAGTCGCGGCTCGCGGCGGAGTCGAGCCGCACGCCGGCGCGCGAGGACGACGCCATCGTCGCAGAGGTCGCATTCCTGAGCGGCCAGTTGACCGAAGCCGACCAACGCGGCTCGCACTTGGCGCGCGAGCGGCGATCGTGGGACGAACGGCTCGGCGGATTGCAGTCGGTGCTCCAGCGGTTTCGCCAGGCGGAGTTCGACTCGCGGCGGTCGGCGTTCGCGATCGGGCTGGACGTCGACGGCCTCGCGCGGGAGTTCCTCGCCGGTCGGCTGGGCGCCGCGGATCTGTGGTCGCAGCTCGAGCGGAGCCAGCAGTTCGTGCCGGAGTGGCACGAGCAGCCCGGCGGAGGACTCGGCGACGTCTTGAACCACCGCGGCAGCGTGGGCGATGTGTCGCAGGTGCTGCTGCACGTGCTCACCGAGGTGGCCGGGGCCGCGATGCGGCAGAGCGCCCAGCGCGGGGTGCAGCGGCGCTCGACGGTGCGTACGCAAAAGCGCGCTTCGAGTGGGCGTCCGCCGTTTCCCAATCGTGGGTTTACTAATGGGCGGGGATTTTGATGGGTGCGTTGGCGGGCTCGTCGCGAAGTCGCAAGCAGAAGTAGAGCGCCGACGAGGGGCGCCGTTGGGGGCTCGGGCACGGGGGTGGCCGCTGCGACGATCGTTCCCTGGCCGAGATTGCGCTGCCAGATCAGCAGGTCGTCGCCGTCGCTATCGAGATCACCGTCGGCGTCGGAGCCGGCTCCGCCGTAGTCGCCGCGCCACTTCGCCAGGTCGGCCGCTTCGACG
>JANOIK010000160.1:0-4086 GCA_031407585.1 Planctomycetota bacterium
GCGGCCGCGTTGAGCCACTCGAGCAGCAGCTCCCCCTGGCGGGGCGTCAGCGGGCGCGAGCCTGCGCTGGTCTCTTTGCCGTGCACCGCGCGACCAAAGCGAAGCACAGCGCTTTCCGCCGGCGCGTCGCGATCGAGTTCGCGCAACACGGCCTCGAGGTTGCGTCGCACGGACTCGGCGTTGCCGCTGCCCTCGAGCGCCCAGCGGTCGAGTTGCATGCCATGCGCGGCGCCCTTCTGGTGACAGCCGCTGGTCGAGCAGTTGCGGACGAGCATCGGCTGGATGCTGCGCACGAATTGGATCTGAGCGTTCGCCGAAAGATCGGGGGCCAGCTCGGGAGGCGCTTCGGGCGGCGCTGCGGACTCGACGGCGCGCCGCGGCGCGCGGGCCGCCGGCTCATCGTGAGACGCGAGACGCACAGCCTTTAGATCAACGATTTGTCGAAGCTGTGCTTCCACCGCGGGAAGCCCCGGTAGCTGCGCATCAATCGTCCGCACGTCAAGCAGCTCGCGCGCGGCGTAGTCGAGTAGGTCGAGTTGCAGACACCACGCGGCGAGCTTGAGGTGGTCCTCGGCAGAGTCGGACGCGCAGTCGCGACGCCGCGCTTCGTAAACCTCGTTCAGCGACGCGGCGAATCGCTCGACCTGATCGGCCCGCACTTGCAGTGTGGCGCCGGCCTGATCGACGACGTAGTCGTCGCCGCTGCGGCGCACAGCGCCGACCAGCACACTGCCGTTGTGGAGCACCAGGACTCCGCGGAGGACTGCCGGTCCGGGCGCCGCGGATTGCGCAATCACTTGGCGCGCTGTCCCCACCGCCGCGCACAGCGAGAAAAGGAAAACTCCCACGAACGTCGGTGATGTCCGCCCGGGCAACATGGGGACGGAGGGTAGAAATGGGCGACCAGGGGGTCAAGACTGGAACACGCCTACGGGCGTCGATATACTCGAATTCAGGGCTCCGCGAACCCGGCGACGCGCCACGATAGCATGGACCGACCTCGTTCCAGGACTTCGAGTACGTCTGGCGAGCGTCGCGAGGTGCTTTACTCCGGCCACGTTCAAGGGGTGGGATTTCGCGACGCGGTACGAAGGCTCGCCGTGGGATTCCGCGTCGCCGGCTACGTGCGGAACCTGGACGACGGCCGGGTGCAGTTGATCGTGGAAGGCGAAGCGGACGAGCTGACGCGGTTCGTCGGCGCGATCGCGGAGCGCATGGCAGATTTTATTCGGCGAGCCGTGGTGGACGTGCGATCGGCCACCGGCGAGTTCGCTGGCTTTGAAATACGTTCTTGAATTCTTACTTATCATTATTCTTAATTCGCACGTTTCCCTCGGATTGGTTTCACGATGTCAAAGCTCGCCATTTGGCTGACGCCCCTGTGGGTGTTGGCGGTCGGAATGATGATCGGCGCCGCGGTCCTGCTCGCCGCTTGGGGCATTTGTTGGGTCGTCAACCGCCGCGCCGCGAAGGCGATCGCCGGGTCTGTGGGCGAGGGCATTCTGCGGCCCATCTCGTATGTCCTGATCGCGGTCGCGGCGCTCGCACTGCTGACGACGCCGACAATGCCGGTGAGCAACACGATCGCGTCGCTCAAGCGATTGTCCGCAGTGCGACCTGCGAATCTCACCATCACGGTCGAGCCCGGCGAGACGGACAAGGTCGTCCCCATCGGGTTTCGCGCGTCGGAGTTGCAGGAGTATTCGATCGAGAGCGACCAGCAGATCGCCGTTAACGTGGAGAAGGGCAAGGGCTTTATCGACCCCGTGCTGATGGTCGAGGGCGGCGAGCCGTTGGAGTGGTTTCCCGGTAGCCCGAAGGCCCGCGAGTTCGCGGGCGACGTCGACGCGCTCTACATCACGAACGAAAGCGACGAAGCGAGCGAGGTGACCCTGAACTTCCGGCCGGACGTGGAAATGCCTGAGGTGCACGCGATTCCGACTACCGCGATCAGCGTCGTCGCCCTGTACGTCATTTACTTCGCGATTCGCTTCCTGTTCCCGCGGGCCGCGGTCATCGCAACCGCGACGGCTAAGGAAACCATTTCGCAGCCGATGTTCGTGCTGCTGACGGCCATCGGCGTCGTCGCGCTCATCTCCTATGTGTTCATCCCGTACAACACGTTCGGCGAAGACGTGAAGATGCTGAAGGCCTCGGGTATCACGTTCATCAAGGTGCTCGCCATCATCATGGCGTTGTGGACGGCCAGCACGAGCGTGGCCGACGAAATCGAAGGCCGCACGGCGCTCACCGTGCTGTCGAAGCCCGTGAGCCGGCGGCAATTTTTGCTGGGCAAGTTCCTCGGCATCGTCTGGCCGATCGTGCTGATGTTCTTGATCCTCGGGCTCGTGTTTCTGCTCACCGTGTCGTTCAAAGTGGTGTACGACGCCCGCGAATCGTCCAAGACGACGCCCGAGTGGCAGGAATGCTTCCTCGAGGTGACCCGCATTATCCCCGGGCTGGTGCTCGCGTTTTTCGAGTCGGTGATTCTCGCCGCGATCAGCGTCGCGGTGTCGACGCGGCTGGCGATGCTGCCGAACCTCGTGATCGTCGGCTCGATCTACGTGCTGGGGCACCTCGCGGCCCTGATTGTGAAGAGCGACGCGGGCGACAACGTGTTCGTGCAGTTCGTGGGCAAGCTGCTCTCGGTGGCGCTGCCGGTGCTCGACCATTTTGAGATCGAGGGCGCCATCGCCGGCGCCACGATCGTGCCGGCGTCGTATCTGTGGTGGGCGCTGCTTTACAGCATGCTGTACTGCGCGGGGGCGATGCTGTTGGCGCTGATCTTCTTTGAGGATCGCGACTTGGCGTAGAAGCGGCTGCGCGGGTGCTACTGCTGGCTTGCCCAGCAGTGCGAAGCTGGTACCCGGGTCACACTGCTGGACGAGCCAGCAGTGGCACCCTGAAGAAGTGACAGGGCTCAGCCGGCTTTGCGGCGGAGCACGACCGTGTCGTCGGTTGCCCAGTTGTCCTCAGGCAGTGCTGCAACCATCGGCAGCGTGGGCATTGCGAGCGCGCCCTTACGCGATCCCGTGGCGCCGTCCCAGCGGTGTTCGCGAATTCGCTCCAGCACTAGCTCCGCGACCTCGACCGCGTCACGGCCGTCGGCGCCCGTGACTCGCGGGGCCCGGCCTTCGCGAATGGCGGCGGCGAAGTCGACGAGTTCCTGCTGGATCGCGTTGGTCTCGACCGCGGGAACTTCGCTCTTCACGAGCACTTCCTCGAAGCACCGCTCGCGAATTCGTTGACGTTCTACTTCGCAGAGTCCGCTGGCGCCGAGCGTGCGCCGCAGCACGTCCTCGCGCGGCTCGACGATTGTCGCCCGCCGCGTGGCGAAGTCGATCGATGCGAACGTCGTCGCCGTGAAGACCTGCATCGTTCGAGCCGGGGCGTAACTGGTTCGCGAAGCGGTGAGGCTCGCGACGGCGCCGTTGGCGAAGCGGAGCCGGGCGCTCACCATGTCTTCGTGATCGCCCATCACCGAGACGCCCAGGGCATCGACCTGCGTGACTGGCGACCGGACGAGCGACAGGGCGACGTCGATGTCGTGAATCATGAGGTCGAGCACGACGCCGACGTCGGTCGAGCGGAACGTGTAGCCGCTCTGGCGGCGGGCCTCGATGAATTTCGGCTCGGCGAGCCGGCGTTCCACGCTGATGAGGCCCGGGTTGAATCGTTCGACGTGGCCCACCTGCAGGACCACGCAGCGGCGGCGGGCGAGTTGCACAAGCTCGTCGGCTTCGCGCGCGGTGGGTGTGATCGGCTTTTCTACGAGCACGTGCACGCCGCCGCGGATCAACTCGCCGGCGACTTGGTGATGCGTGAGCGTCGGCGTGGCGACGACGGCCGCGTCGATTTCGCCGACGAGTTCGCGAAAGTCGCCGCATGAGCGGCAGCCGAGCTCGGAGGCCACGGCGTCGCATGCATCGCGGCGGGCGTCGACGACCGCGACCAGCTCGATCTCCGGCACAGCGGCGGCCAATCGCGCGTGAATGCGGCCCAAATGTCCTACGCCGACCACGGCAAGTCGCAAACGAGTCACGCGGCTCTCCTCACTTCCCGGCCGCGGCCGTGCTTGCCGGTTTG
>JANOIK010000221.1:0-1507 GCA_031407585.1 Planctomycetota bacterium
CCGGTGGCCGCCTTCTTGGCCAACTGCACCTGGCTGACCACCAGGTCCTGATCGAGCAGCCGCGTGCCGCCGCCGAAGAACACGTTCAAGGCCGACTGCGGCGACGACTGCTACACGGCCCTCGCGACGCAGATCGAGTACCCGACGGTCGAGCAATGCTCCGCGGTGGTCGACGAGGGTTGGGCGGCCGTCGAGCCGCTGACGCTCGCCAGCACCGGCGAGATCCAGTACTGGGACCTCACGCTGGAAGAAGTCGTGCAGATTGCACTGGCCGAATCGCGCGTGATTCGCGATTTGGGCGGCGTCGTGCTGCGGCAGCCGTCCGCGGCGGAAACGCATTGGGATCCGGCAGTCATCGATACCGATCCGCGCTTCGGCTACGACGCGGCGCTTTCGACGTTCGACGCCCAGCTCTCGGCCAGCGTCTTCGGCGAGAAGAACGACAGGGCGCTCAACAACGAATTCTTCGGCGGCGGCACGCGGCTGCTCGATCAGGACCTGGTGGTCAGCCAGGTGCAGTTGGCCAAGAAGGCGGCCACCGGTTCGCGGTTCGCCTTCCGCCACTACATGGACTACGACTCGAACAACGCGCCGGGCAACATCTTCGCCAGCGCGTACAACACGAACTTTGAAACCGAGATGCGGCAGCCGTTGCTCCAAGGGGCCGGCACGACGTTCAACAGGATCGCCGGCAGCAGCAACGTGCCCGGCTTGTACACGGGCGTGTTGGTCGCGCGGGCGAACACCGACGTCGAGCTGGCCGACTTCGAGGCGGCGGTTCGCGACCTGGTGAGCAACCTGGAAAACGCCTACTGGGATTTATACTTCGCGTACCGCGATTTGGATGCGCGGATCGCGGCTCGCGATGCGTCGCTGGAAACGTGGCGCCGCGTGAATGCTTTGTTCAAGGCCGGTCGCCGTGGCGGCGAGGCCGAGAAAGAGGCCCAGGCTCGCGAACAGTTCTACCGCTTTCAAGAGGACGTGCAGAACGCTCTCTCGGGGCGGTTGGTCGACGGCACGAGCGTGAACAACGGCTCCAGCGGCGGCACGTTCCGCGCGAGCGGCGGCGTGCAGGTGTGTGAGCGGCGGTTACGGATGCTCGTCGGCCTCCCGCCGAGCGACGGGCGGCTGATTCGCACCAGCGACGAGCCCGTGACGGCGCCGGTGCACTTCGACTGGTCCGAGATTACCCGCGAGGCGCTCGTGCGCCGCGTGGAGCTACGGCGGCAGCGGTTCGTCACGCGGCGGTATGAGCTCGAGTGGATGGCCAGCAAGAACTATTTGTTGCCGAAGCTCGACGCGGTCGGTCGCTACCGTTGGCGCGGGTTCGGCGACGACCTGCTGCACAGCGACTCGACCGGCCGGGCGCGGTTCGACAATGCGTTTATGGACCTGACCAGCGGCGACTTCCAGGAATGGCAGTTGGGGCTGGAGCTGAATGTGCCTTTGGGCTACCGTCGCGAGTTCGCCGCGGTGCGCAACGCGGAGCTGCTGCTCAGCCGGTCGC
>JANOIK010000233.1:0-1541 GCA_031407585.1 Planctomycetota bacterium
GCTTACTGGCACTACGCCCTGTCGACGGCGCAAGCGTGGCGCGAGCGCGCCGGCCAGCCGCGCGACGCCGAGTGGGACCGCGTGATCGCGGGCCTCGCCAAGCCCCTGGTGCGCGACGGCCGCTACGCAGCAGTCGCGGTCGAGCCGTTCACCAACACGTCCGACCACCCCTCGATGCTCTGCGCGTTCGGCGTGCTGCCGAAAACGCCGCTTATCGATCCCGCCACGATGCTCGCCACGGCGAAGTGGGTCGAAGACGACGCCGATTGGGATTGGCGATCGAGCTGGGGCTGGGATTTCCCCGTGATCGCCATGACCTACGCGCGCTGCGGCGACCCCGAGCGTGCCGTCGACGCCCTGCTCATGGACACGCCGAAGAACACATACCTGCCCAACGGGCACAACTATCAGGAGGAGCGGCTGCCGCTCTACCTGCCCGGCAACGGCGGCGTGCTCGCGGCCGCCGCGATGATGGCCGCCGGTTGGGACGACGGCCCCGAGCGCCCGGCGCCCGGATTCCCCGCAGACTGGAACGTGCGTTACGAATCCCTCAATCCGATGCCATAAGCATCGGCGCGGAAAATTCCGAACCATTATCCCCCTTTTTGGCTGAGTGTATCATGTCACTTCGACTTGCCTTCGCAATCGCTCTCGTTGGCTGTTCCACCCTGGCTCACGCCCAAGAGCCGACGCCGTCGACGGAAGCGCCTTACGTCCCCACGCCCGAAAACCTCGCCGCCCGCGAAGCCTTCCGCAACGACCAGTTCGGCGTCTTCATCCACTGGGGCATTTACAGCGTGCTCGGTCGCGGCGAGTGGGTCATGCAGGAGGAAAAGATGAAAATCGCCGACTACGAGCCCATCGCGGCCCAGTTCAATCCCGAGAAGTTCGACGCGGACGAATGGGTGCAGCTTTTCAAGCGCGCCGGCGCCAAGTACGTCACCATCACGTCGAAGCACCACGACGGCTTCTGCATGTGGGACTCGAAGCAAACCGACTGGGACATTGTCGATCGCACGCCGTACAAGAAGGACATCCTCAAGCAGCTCGCCGCGGCGTGCCAGAAGCATGGGCTGAAGCTGTTCTTCTACCACTCGCACGTCGATTGGCACCACCCCGAGTATTTCCCGCGCGGCTTCACGGGCCAGTTCGGCGGCCGGGCCGACTCGGGCGACTTCAACAAGTACCTCGCCGCGATGAACGCCCAGCTCGCCGAGCTGCTCGGCGGCGACTACGGCCCCGTCGGCGGCATCTGGTTCGACGGCTGGTGGGACCACCAGACTAAGCGGTTCGAAGGAACCAAGGACGCCGACCCGCGGCTCACGCGTGAGGATTGGAAGCTGCGCGAAACTTACGACCTGATCCACCGCCTGCAGCCCGCGGCGCTGGTGGGCTCGAACCATCACCTGTCGCCGTTCGAGGGCGAGGATTTTCAGATGTTCGAGCGCGACCTGCCCGGCGAGAACAAGGGCGGCCACAGCCGCGACGCGAAGATTGGCCAGCTTCCGCTCGAGACGTGCGACACGCTCAACCGCTCGTGG
>JANOIK010000273.1:0-1854 GCA_031407585.1 Planctomycetota bacterium
GTGTTGCCCAGCGTCGCGGCCGCGTCGTCGACGACCGTCTTGAGAATCCGCTTCCGCTTCGACAGCCGATCCAGGTCACGGTACTCGTACAGTGTGCCGGCCGCTTGGGCCGACGCCTTCCACGTGCGAAAGTCCTTCGCCGTGAACGGCTCGCCCGTCACCTCGTTCAGATACGCGTTGACGTCGGCCGCGGTCACGACGACGGCCTTTCCCTCGTCGTCGCGGTACTGAAACAGCCGCGCCCCCGGCACGGCCCGCGCTTGCTTGATGAGCCGCACGAGCGCCTTGTCGTCGACGATCGCCTGCTTGCGAAACCCACCCTTGCCGACGAACCGCAGCTCCACCGACCCGCGACCGACGGTCACGTGGCGGTCGCGCAGCGTCGTCACGCCGTACGAGCCATTCTGGGTCACGTACTCCTCATTGCCGACGCGAATGCTCGTCGCATCGAGCACGCCGACGACGCCGGCCAGCACGCGCCGCCGCGAGAGCGTGTTCCCACGCAGGTCTCGAGCGATCGTCCGCCGCAGTCCCGGCAGCACCTTGCCAAACGCCTCCAGCCGCAGAAACTTCGCGAGATTGGAAACCTCGCTCCACCGCTCGTGGTACACGTACTGCTTCCGCTTCCGGCTGTCGCGTCCGGTCGCCTGCAGATGCCCCTTCGCAAACCGGCAAATCCACACCTCGCGCCACGCGGGCGGAATCGCAAGCTGCTCGAACCGCGCGACATGCCCCGCATCCTGCACGCGCCGCCCGCGACCGTCGAGGTAGTGAAACCCGCCGCCATTCCGCTCGCGCGAAAACCCGGAGTCCTGATCGCTCACGTAACGCAACTGCGCAAACGCCGCGAGCGCTTCCGCATCCAACCCCGCCGCCGGAAGTTTCATGACAATCCTGGTTGCTCAAGATGCAAGGTGATTCAGTCGGAGGGGAGTTGTCCACAGATGACGCAGATCAACGCAGATGATTCCTTCTCAACCCAGTTCTTCTCCTCTTTTCTCATCCCCCTATCTGCGCCCATCTGCGTCATCTGCGGACAAATCCGGCGAGTTCATTTGCAAACCGCATGCCACAGCCTCGGCATGCCCGAAAGCAGATCCCCGAAACCGGGCCTCCCATTATTGATCCGGCCTGCCAATTCTCGCACAATCAGAGACTCGCCACGGAACGTGGGGTTGAACGATGACGCCGCGGGCGCGCCGCAGAATCCTTGTCACCATATCTCTATCTATCCCCCGAGATTTCCATGACTCTTCGCACATCGCTGGGGGCCGCCTGCTCCCTGCTTGCTCTCGTCCTCACTATGCCCGCCGCCAAAGCCGAGACCGCGGCTCAGGTCGCCGCTAGCGCGCAGGCCGCCGTCGACGCGGGCAAGACGCCCGAGTGGTGGACCCCCGACCTGCCCGAGGCCATCCGCAAGGACGTCGACAACAAGGGCCCGCGCCTCGCGGCACAACTGAAGCTCGACGACGAAGCGAAGACTAAAACAGTCGGCGAGCTGGTCACCGAGCACTTCGCTCGCGTCTGGGCTTGGGACCAGCAGGTGAAGGACAAGCTCAACGCCGCCTGGGGCGCCTGGGACGCCGCTCGCGATAACTCGGGCGGCAAGCAGAAGGACGAGCTCAAGGCCCTCGCTGTCGCCACCGAGCAGATCGATCCGATCTACGCCGAGTTCGCCCCGCAGATCAACCACTTCCTCACGACGCTTCGCAGCGAGATCGGCGAAGAGAAAGCCAACGAGCTCGTCGACATCATCACGCACTCCCCCGGCGCCAAGCGCACGTACGACGCCTACGTGGGCATGGTGCCCGAGATGACCGACGACCAGAAGGCCATCCTCTGGGATCGCATGGT
>JANOIK010000288.1:0-2227 GCA_031407585.1 Planctomycetota bacterium
CGTCGCCAGCTCGTCCGCGGGAAATGCCACCGCGTCGACGGCACTGTAGCCGATCCATGTCGTTGGCAAGTCCTCGAGATGGTCGACCCGCAACATGGTCACGCCGTTGCCGATCAATTGCAGCGCATTCTGTAAGGGCGCGAGCGTCGCTCCAGGCGTTGGCAGGAGAACTGAGATGGTGAAGCCGCCTTGCTGCTGCATACATCGTAAGGGAGTGGTCGAGAGCTCGTCGTCCGCCTCGCCGTCGATCGTCGTTTCCCAGCCGCACACTTCCCAAGTTTGATATTGCGGAATGTAGGTCAGCGCCCGCGCTTCCTTGTCGCCCTTGCCGATCTCAAGCGTTTGGCGCAACCAGATGCTACGGCTCGATCGCTCCGATCGCCCCGCGTGAAATTGAATTTGTATCTTGCGGTCGAACGACGCCGGGCGCGGAAGTCGTGCAATGAACTCAACCGGTTGATAGCCATACTGCGAAATGGCGTTGACCCCGATCTCGATTTGCACATCGCTCTTGGTCGAAAACCCAATCACGCCCTGGTAACTCACGGGGACCGTCATGACGAGCCGTCCATCGCCCGTGGTCATCTGCCCGACCCCTCGTGCCGAGCCCTGCTGCGATGGTGAGATCGCGCTGAATCCCGGCGGGGGCATTCCCGGTGGCGCCCCGGGACCGTAGCCGTATCCTGGGGGTTGCATCCCGTACGGCGGCTGTTGAGCAGAAGCGCCGGAAGCAAACCACGACGCCACCAGTGCACATGCCAACGCGGCCACACGTGCAAACGTGCGTGGTGGCGCGGGCACGGCGGCGCAGCGTTCCTTCATGGCGTTGGCGGACCCGAATCGTGGGAAAGTGCCTCATCCGTGCGCGGCGCCGCCGTCGGCACGCTTCGCTCGACGCCGCCATGGCTGGTGTAGGCGACGATCTCGTCGGGCTCCAGCAGGCGCGTGAACGCCGAGCCCAAGGCGAAAAATGCCCCGTGGACCAGCAGAGCCGCGGGCACGCTCAACACGGCCACAGTCAGTCCGAACGCCCACGCCCGACCGCCCCAGGCCTGGCCGGCGAACAGCGACAACACCGCCACGCCGGTGAGAATCGCAAGCAGCGTGCGGATGGAAAATCGGGGGAGAAGCATCGACGACCAATTGTGCCAGAACAGCTTATGACACCGCAAGTTCCGCGTTCGGGCCGGGCCTCCGCCAAGCGTCGGCAGGGACTTCGCCCACCTCGTCGCGATCTTGCCGCGCCGCCCCACGGGGTGTTGCGGCTCCTAGGGCCTCGGTAGCATTGTAGTCGCCCATGGGCGGACCGTCGTGCGACGGACCGCCGGATGTTGCAGGAAAGGTCTTACCATGTCAGTGGTTCGCAATCCCACGCGTTGGGCGCCGATTGTCGCCCTCGCGCTCTGTTTGTCCTTCGCGTCCCAAAGCGTCGCCCAGCAGGTCGAGGCGTTCGCCGGCGCCCCGTTCGGCGTCGGCCGCATTTCGCTCCGCGTCGGCGGCTCAGGCCCCGTGATCCCGCTCAACGACGAGCGATTCACCGTCGCGTCGGCAGACGGCCGCGTCCTGTACCCGGTGCTTAAGGAAGATCGCGTTCGCGGGATGCTGCGCCAGCTTCTCGACATCAATCGCCCTCGCAACGTGACCATCTACTTCCCCTTCCGCGGCAACGAGCCGTTCGAACTGCAATCGTACGCACCGACGGCCCGCACGATTCCCGTAACGCCCATGGCAGACGCCCAAGGGCACGCCCAGCTTCTCGCCCAGTGGTGGGAGCAGTACGCCGGGCGCTGGCAGGACCTCAAGGGCGATCCCCAATTCCCGCCGGTCGTCGAAAACTTCCTCGCCGCAAACCTCGGGCGCCGCCTCGGCCTGAAGCTCCCCGATCCGCCGTCGGGACTTCTCGCCGTGCTCGCGCCCAAGAAGGCGGCGTGGGACGACCTGCTCGTCACTGAGCAGCACGAACTCGTGGTCGACCAAGCGCTGGTCGCCGCGCCACAGCCGGCTGCGGCCGGATCGCTCGAGCCGCTGCCCGCGCCGATGCCGTGGTACGACCTTCCCGCGGCAACCGACGAACAGAAGGCGATTCCCGTCGAGCCGCTCGCTCAGCACGTCCCGGTCGAGGCGTTTTACATCCGCTTCGGCAACTTCACGAATTACCTCTGGTTTCGCGATCTCAATCGCAAATGGTACAGCGATCTGGGCAACATGATCGTGCGCCGCGGCATCG
>JANOIK010000373.1:0-2374 GCA_031407585.1 Planctomycetota bacterium
GTCCACCAGCAGTTCCCCGGCGCCATGACCGTCGCCGAGGAATCGACCGCGTTCGGCGGCGTGTCGCGGCCCACCTACCTGGGCGGGCTCGGGTTTTCGCTCAAGTGGAACATGGGCTGGATGAACGACACGCTGCGGTACTTCCGCCACGAGCCGATTCACCGCCAGTACCATCACGACGAGCTGACGTTCTCGCTGATCTACGCTTTCACCGAGAACTTCGCCCTGCCTTTCTCGCACGACGAAGTGGTGCACGGCAAGGGCGCCCTGCTCGACCAGATGCCCGGCGATCTGTGGCAGAAGTTCGCGAACTTGCGGCTGCTCTACAGCTACATGTGGACGCACCCGGGCAAGAAGCTGCAGTTCATGGGCTGCGAGTTCGGCCAGTGGAACGAATGGAACGCCGACGCGCAGCTTCAGTGGGAGCTGCTGAATTGGGACACGCACCAGGGCGTCCAGCGGCTGATGGCCGATCTCAATCGGCTGTACTGCGGCGAGAAGTCGCTGCATGAAGTCGACTTCGATCACACGGGCTTCGAGTGGATCGACTGCCACAACTACGCCGACAGCATCCTGGCGTACGTGCGGCGGGCGGCCGACCCCAGCGACTTCACCGTCGCGGTGTGCAACTTCACGCCGGTGGTGCGAACGAACTACCGGCTGGGCGTGCCCGAGGGCGGCTGGTACCGCGAGATCCTCAACTCGGACTCGGCGTACTACGGCGGCTCGAACGTGGGTAACTACCCTGGCGTCACCGCCGAGGCGAGCGAGAGCCACGGCCGACCGTTTTCGATCCAGCTCACGCTCCCGCCGCTATCGGTGGTGCTGCTGAAGCCGGAGCGGTAGGGCGAGCAGACCTGCCCGGCTTCACCCATGGCATTCTGTCACGCTCTGGGTTCAAAGTGACAAAATTCACCGGGGGGAGCCTGGTTTTCTCGGGGCTCCGACACTTTTGCTGCGCGCGGCGCCCGTGAAATCACATCCATCGTGACAAAATTCGTGAATTTTGGACGGGGCGATGTGCGCCGCGGGCCGGAATTGCCGAGCGCGGCGCGCTTAAGGGCGTTCAAAATTCGGTGAATTTTGACACTTCCTGCGCGGTTGGGGGGGAGCGGAAGGAACCGCCAAGGACGCCAGGGACGCCAAGGTCGGAGGGGACCTGTGCGGGGGGCGGGATCTTAGCGCAGCGCGAGCGCTTGCACGGCCGGTAAGGCTTGTGCGGGAAGTTTTGAAGGGTGAGTTTTCAAAGAGCGTTCCGACCTTCGAGTTCGTACATGCGAATTCTATCGCCTGGCGCGGTTTAGAACAAGTGTACAGAAACGGTCCGGCTTTGCACTTCTGTTGTGAGTTGCACTTTTATCCGCGCGGCTGCACTTTTATCATCCGGGCGACCTGTCCCTAAACCGCTCGGCGAGGAGCTTGGCGCAATGCGAATATAGATCGTATCTGGGCGAGTCGTCGGCAACGTAAACAATCTCACCGGCGCGAAGTTTATCGTCAGCTATCGCAATCCCCCGTTCAACCGCAGCCACGATAGACGACTCGTCTAGTTCGCTGTCTTCGCCACCTCGGGCCGGTTGGCGCCGAACGATGGCTGGGGGACCGCCCTCGGCGCGAACCAGTCGCAAGCCGAGGAACACGTGGGACGGCCCCGTAATGTACGAAATGAAGTCTCGCGAGCCGTCTGTGGAGAAGCTTGGCATTGTGGCGATCTACGACCCCTAGAACAGCGACTTCACCGAACACCCCACGGCGGTGAACTTCCGCGGCATCGACAGTTGGGGGGCCGTTCGTCTTATTGAGGAACTGCCAAGCCGATTTTAGCGTAGCCATCTTGCTCCGCGAGATGAAACTGGCCGATCGATCATCTCGCGGAGCGAGATGACTATTCTTTCGCCGCGTTCTGGCTAGCGCTGCCACGGCGGCGAGCGCATACGGGTACTGTCCTACGACTGTGTTGCCGGATGATTTTTTCCACGCTTTATCGCCGCGCACGCTAGGAACACCATCAGCAAAGCGACAGAAATCCATATCTCGCGATAATTGGCTCGCGCGAGGACTTCCATGTGCTCTATGCCGTCGCGCAGCACGCGCGGGTGCTCGCGCCAGTCGGCTAATATCGCGAGCGTCGCCTGCCAGTGGCTATAGGACGCGAAGATGTTAACCAACTGCGTTAAGGCGAGGAACAGCCACAGGCCAAGGGGGACCTTCCCAATCCAGATGACAAGCCTTTCCATGCCCCCATCTATGAAACGATCGTTGTCAACCGGCGATACAGTTGATTTAGTTGTTGTCCGCTGAGCTGGCCGATGCTTCTGCGAGCTGTTCTCACGAACGCTCAACCATCTATTCGAGGCGTCGCCCATGCGGGGAC
>JANOIK010000376.1:0-4932 GCA_031407585.1 Planctomycetota bacterium
GTGAACGTGCGGGCCCCGGCCGCCACCGCAATGAGCTGCGTGGCCGAGCCGTCGCCCCAGTTCACTTCGACCGTGTGCGCGTCCTGCGTGCCGGGGTCGGTGAACTGCAAATTGAGCGTGGCGACGTCGTTTTCGTTGATCGTGCCGAGCGGCGCGATGATGACGCCGCTGGGGGCGACGTTATTGACGGTGACCATCGTCGTGGCCGCGGGCGAGGAGATGCCGCTATCGTCGTCGAGCACGCGGACCGTGATGGTGTAGTTGTCGCTGGGCGTGGTGGTGGGGTTGTCGTCGAGGTATTGGTGCGTGGCGGAGAACGTGCGCGCCCCGGCGGCGACGGCGAGGAGCTGCGTCGCGGAGCCGTCGCCCCAGTTCACCTCGACCGTGTGGGTGTCTTGCGAGCCCGGGTCGTCGAATGTGAGATTGAGCGTGGCCGTGCCGTTTTCGTTGATGGTCGCGACCGGCGCGAGCTGCACATTCGACGGCGCGACGTTGTTCACGGTGACCGTCGTGGTCGATGCGGGCGAGGAAATCCCGCTGTCATCGTCGATGACGCGGACCGTAATGGTGTAGTTGTCGCTCGACGTTGTCGTCGGATTGTCGTCGAGGTACTGATGGTTCGCCGTGAACGTGCGCGCCCCCGCCGTTACGGCAATGAGCTGCGTCGCTGAGCCGTCGCCCCAATTCACTTCGACGGTGTGCGAGTCTTGTGTGCCTGGATCGTCAAAAGAGAGATTCAGCGTGGCCGTGCCGTTCTCATTGATCGTCGCTACCGGCGCAAGTTGCACATTCGATGGGGCGACATTGTTCACGGTGATAGTGGTTGTCGCGGCTGGCGATGAGACGCCGCTGTCGTCGTCGAGGACGCGGACGGTAATCGTGTAGTTGTCACTCGATGTGGTAGTCGGATTGTCGTCGAAGTATTGGTGCGTCGCGGAGAACGTGCGCGCCCCGGCGGCGACGGCGATGAGCTGCGTGGCCGAACCGTCGCCCCAGTTCACCTCGACCGTATGCACGTCGAGCGTGCCCGGGTCGTCGAACGTGAGGTTTAGCGTGGCGGTACCATTTTCGTTGATCGTGGCGACCGGCGCGAGCTGCACGTTTGACGGCGCGACGTTGTTCACCGTGACTGTCGTCGTCGCCGCGGGCGAAGAGATGCCGCTGTCGTCGTCGAGGACGCGGACGGTAATCGTGTAGTTGTCGCTTGGCGTCGTCGTCGGATTATCGTCGAAGTACTGATGGTTCGCCGAGAACGTGCGGGCGCCGGCAGTCACCGCGATGAGCTGCGTGGCGGAGCCGTCGCCCCAGTTCACTTCCACAGTGTGCGAGTCGAGCGTGCCCGGATCGTCGAAAGTGAGGTTGAGCGTGGCGGACCCGTTCTCGTTGACGGTCGCCACCGGCGCGAGTTGCGCGTTCGACGGCGCGACGTTGGTGACGGTGACTGTCGTCGTCGACGCGGGCGAGGATATGCCGCTATCGTCATCCAGCACGCTGATGGAGATCGTGTAAACGTCGCTCGAAGTCGTGGTCGGATTATCGTCGAGATATTGATGGTTCGCGGTAAAAGCACGCGCTCCCGCGGTGACGGCGATTAACTGCGTGGCGGAGCCGTCGCCCCAGTTAACCTCGACCGTGTGCGAGTCCTGTGAGCCTGGGTCGTCGAAAGTGAGATTGAGCGTCGCGGACCCGTTCTCGTTGATGGTCGCCACCGGCGCGAGTTGCACGTTGGACGGAGCGACATTGTTGACCGTCACAGTCGTCGTAACCGCAGGCGAGGAGACGCCGCTGTCATCGTCGAGGACGCGGACCGTGATCGTGTAGCTGTCGGTCGACGTTGTCGTGGGATTGTCGTCGAGATACTGATGGGTCGCCGTAAACGTGCGGGCGCCGGCAGCGACGGCGATCAGTTGCGTTGCTGAGCCGTCGCCCCAATTCACTTCAACCGTGTGCGCGTCCTGCGTGCCGGGATCGTCGAACGTGAGGTTCAGGGTCGCGGAACCGTTCTCATTGATCGTGGCCACTGGCGCGAGCTGTACATTCGACGGCGCGACGTTATTGACCGTCAGCGTCGTCGTGACCGCCGGCGAGGAAATCCCGCTGTCGTCGTCGAGGACGCGGACCGTGATCGTGTAGTTGTCGCTTGAGGTTGTGGTCGGGTTGTCGTCGAGGTATTGATGCGTGGCCGAGAAGCTTCGCGCTCCGGCAACGACATTCACGATTTGCGTCGCCGAGCCGTCGCCCCAGTTCACCTCGACCGTGTGCGTGTCCTGCGTGCCGAAGTCGTCGAACGTGCCGTTGAGCGTCGCCGTGCCGTTTTCGTTGATCGCCGCCGGGGGCGTGAGCTGCACGTTCGTCGGCGGTGCGTTCGACACCTTGGCCAGAATCTGCTGCGTCGGCGACGCGCCGCCGTCGTCGTCCAGCACGCGGACCTTGATCGTGTAATTGTCGCTTGGCGTCGTTGTGGGGTTGTCGTCCAGATACTGGTGGAAGGCCGTGAGGAAGTGCAGCCCCGACGTCACCGGCAGCAATTGCACGGCTGAGCCGTCGCCCCAGTCAATCTCGACCGTGTGCGTGTCGAGCGTGCCTGGATCGTTGAAGACCACGAGCACCGAGGCGATGCCGTCCTCGATAATCGGCGGCGGCCCGGTAATGACGACGCCCGAAGGCGCCACGTTGTTGACCGTGATCGACGTCGTGACGTCCGGCGACGAGACGCCGCTGTCGTCGTCCTTCACGCGGACCGTAATCGTGTAAGGATCGCTGCTCGTGCCCGTCGGGCTGTCGTCGAGGTACTGATGCGTCGCGGTGAAATTGCGCGCCCCGGCGGCGACCGCGACCGTTTGCGTCGCCGAGCCGTCGCCCCAGTTCACCTCAACCGTGTGCACGTCCTGCGTGCCGAAGTCGTCGAACGTGCCGTTGAGCGTGGCCGTGCCATTTTCGTTGATCGCCGCTGGGGGCGTGAGCTGCACGTTCCTCGGCGCGGTGTTCGCCACGTTGGCCAGCACTTGCTGGACCGCCGAGGCGCCGCCGTCGTCGTCGAGCACGCGGACCTTGACCGTGTAGTTGTCGCTCGACGTCGTTGTCGGGTTGTCGTCGAGATACTGATGGAACGTCGTGACGAACGGGAGCCCGGGCGCCACCGGCACGAGTTGGAGCGGGGTGCCGTCGCCCCAGTCGACTTCCAGCGTGTGCGTGTCGGCCGTGCCGGGATCGCTGAAGACCACCAGCAGCCCCGCGTTGCCATCTTCGAGAATCGGCGCCGGGGTGACGACGAACGCCGTCGGCGCCACGTTCTTCACAGTGACGCTTGTCTGCCCGGCGATCTCGCCGCCGTCGTTGTCCAGCACGCGCACGTTGATCTTGTAGGCGTCCTGCGGCGTGGTGGTCGGGTCGTCGTCGGCATACGGGTGCGTCGTGCTGAACGACCGGGCGCCGACCGCGAGATTGAACGTCTGGATCGCCGAGCCGTCGCCCCAATCGACCTCAACCTGGTGCGTGTCCGCGGCGTCGGGGTCGTCGAACGTGAGCGCCAGCGTGGCGACGCCGCCTTCGTTGATGGGGGCGATCGCCGTGAACGCGAGATTCGACGGCGCCGTGTTCGGCATTGCGGCGAGCGGCTCGCCGGGAAGCTCCGACTCCGCGGCGGCTTGCGCGGCCGCGGCCTGATCTTGGGCCGCATCATTCAGCGCGGTGAAGTCCTGGCCCGCTTGCACGAAGGCGCCGTTGTCGAGCGCGTCGAGCGCCAGCCCCGCGGCGCCGGCGTCCAGCAGCCGTCGCGGCTCGAGCCGGCGCGGCGCCAGCACGACGCTCGTCGCGAGGGTTCGCGAAGTACGCGGGCCGAAGAGATCGGTCAGGCGGCCCCACAATCGCTCGACATGACGCACGCCTGGCGTCGAGCTGCGGGGGTGGGTAGACGTACGGCGAGAGCGCGACCGTGTGGCCATGGCAAAGCAGTCGTAGGTGGGTATGTCGAAGCGAAAAGGCCCCAAGCGCCGCCGCGCAGCAACCTTGATTATTCGATGCCGTGGGCGAATGTGTCAAACAAATGGCGGGTGCGAATGGGGCGCGAAGCTGTCACCCCGGGGTCCCCCGAGGGGTCCGGTTGGTAGGCTTGCGGCCGGACCCCTCGGCAGACCTCGGGGTGACAGAGGCTGCCGGGCATGCGTCGCGTCCGATTGTGACGATTTTGCCATTTTTTCTGCAGGCGCCGCTTCTGCCGCGCCGACAACCTGCGATAGCCCGATCGTCCGCCTGTGGGCGACGCGGCAAATTCCCTGGTCCCGCGCGAGCTGCTGCCATGGTTTCTCGCTCTTCGATGTTGGTCCGTCGCCTCAGCGTTCTGGCGTGCGCCGCGTGGTGCGGCCTCGCGCTCGCGGGCGCCGCTCGTACGGGCGTTGCCGAGGTGCGCGTTGAGTTCGCGTCGGCCGCAGACGACGAAGTTGCCGCCGAAGTCGACGCGGATGCGAATCCGTCGATCGTGACCATGACCGACCAAACCGACGTCGAGCCGACGGCCGATGCGGCGCCCACGGAAATCGTCGAGCAACCGGCGCTGGTCACGGAAGACGCCGACTTGGAGCCCGTCGACCTCGCGTCCCTCGCCGCCTACGCGCAAGCCGCCGCGGAAGAAATCCAAGGCGAGCCGATGCTCGAACAAGAAGCCCGGCCGTTCCGCGCGATCACCGAAGTGACGATCGACGCCGCGCTTCCCGAGGGCGCGCTGCCCGGCCAGGACGACTCCGAGGAAAGCGATCTCGAGACGGCCGACCAACCCGAGTTCCACGACGCCCGCTTCTGGGGCGGCTGGGCGCAGACCAGCTACCAATGGTCGGCCACCAGGCTCTGCCATCGGCCGTTGTACTTCGAGCAAGTCAATCTCGAACGCTACGGCTACACCGTGAGCCACTCTTTCAGCCGCTGCTCTCCGGCGCC
>JANOIK010000388.1:0-1729 GCA_031407585.1 Planctomycetota bacterium
GCCGAAACGACCCCCTACGGCGGTTTATAAGGCCGCTGCGGTGCCAAACCGCGGGCCGCTCTCCGATGGTCGGAAGGCGGCGAACGATGATGGTTGATAGCGTGTCATTTTCCAGTATTGAGTGAACGGATTTGCGCCAAGATAGGTAAAGTGGTAGAATTCGGGCATGTCTGACATTCGGCTAGATGCGCGCCTAGAAGTCCCATTCGCTCGTGGGCGCGATATTCAATTTGACGATCTCACGCGGCTTTGCGACCGGCTGAAAGAGTGCTTGCGCACCACCGAGTCTGCGATTACCGACGAGATTCCTCAGGCGAAGTATCGTTTGGACGACCTTGAGCTGGGGAGTATCAATGTCGCACTAACGCCAATTGAGGGCAGTAGCGTTGAGAGAGTCGCGGCAGAAACGATCAAGCTGTTTAAGAGCAGCATCGCGGCGCTGCAATTGGACGGCATCGTCGATCAACGGCTTACCCGTGTCGCACTCTTGGCCTACAAGAGACTTGCTGAGACGTTCCTGAAGCGAAAGAGCATTGTGCGGGTTGCCGGCGTCGACATTACGACTCGTTTAGTGGCCAACATCGACGAACTCCTGGGCAGGTACTTTGTTTCCGAAGGAACCGTGAAGGGGCGTATTGAGCGACTCAACATCCACAACAAGCGCGAATGCGCTTTGTTTACCCCAATTCACGACCGTGGAATTGAATGCAGCTTTGACACCGACACGTTTGAGGAAGTTCACGCTTCTGTCGGAAAGAATGCCACGGTCTACGGCAAGCTGCGATTTTCTGGCCGAAGCGCGACCCCGGACCATATCTATATAACCTCTGTAGAAATCCACCCCGACGATGACGATTTGCCAACGCTTGGCGCTCTCCGGGGACTTCTCGACGTTTCTGCTCTGGGTGGATTGAGTTCCACCGCCTTCCTGGCAAACGTGCGCAATGGCGAAGAGTAAGAAACTCCCCGCGTACTGCTGGGACACGGGAACGCTGCTCGCGTGGCTGCTAGAGGAAGAGAGCGCGCCGCTTTCTGACATTGCAGCGGTGGTCAAAGAGGTTGACGCCGGATCGGCGGCTCTCGTCCTGCCGGCTTCTGTGTTTTCGGAAGTGCTGATGGCTAGATTCAACGACGAGCAGAAAAAAGTGCTCGCCAAATTCCGGCAGCGCTCGAACGTCATCCTGGCCGATATGACCGTGCCGATTGCAGAAGAGGCTGGCGAGATACGATCTCGCGCGTATGCGGAGATTCCGCCGCGCAAGCTGAAGGCGCCGGACGCTCAAATAGCCGCCACTGCGATTGCATACCAAGTCAAAGAATTGCACGCGCTCGACCGCGATTTACTACAGCTGGACGGCCACCCCACGGTTAATGGCTTGGCAATCAAACTTCCGCGTCCCGTGACAACCAAGCAGCGCGGCCTCCCGAACATGTAACCAACGTGCGACTCGCCGCCCCCCGGCTCACCCGCAGGGCTCCGCTCGCCCCAGCCTCGGATGGCGGGTCAGGCGGGTCGTTTGCCCAGGGACAAGAGGATCAGCCCGGCTAGTCCTGGAATCCACCAGAGATAAAAGCTGAGACCACCCAGCGAGTGCATGTTCCCAGGCCACTTTTCAGTCGCCGTTAACCATGCCACGCCGACGCACAGAGCGATGACGCCAACAACGAGGAAGAGAATGCCGATTAAACGCGGTAGACCTGAGGGCTTGGTTTCCATCGCCGCATTCTA
>JANOIK010000430.1:0-1551 GCA_031407585.1 Planctomycetota bacterium
CAACTGGCGCGTGGCGATCTCGAATGCAGATCTGCCGGAACAGGTTGCGGAGGTTGTGGCGCGCGTCGTGGGGGGCGCTCGACTGTGGCGGCGCGTAAAGTTGGAGGTGGCCGAGGATATGATCGCTCACTTTCAAGACGGGCTGGAGTCCGGTCGCACGCCGCAGCAGCTCATCGAATCGTTTGGGGATCCGGCCGCCGCCGCCCGGCTCATTCAGCGGGCAAAACGGCGCGGGCGGCCCGGCGCCTGGAAGTTGTGGCACGGCGGCTTGATCGCCCTTGCCGCGTTGTGCCTGGCGAATGTTCTCGCGGGCCTGTACTTGATGACCGGTCGACCGACGATCAAGGTCGACTATTTGGCGAAGATCAATGAAGCGCCGCGAGCCGTGCCCGAAGCGGAGCGCGCGTGGCCGCTCTATCGCGAGGCGCTGCTCGCACTGCGAGTGAAGTCGGCTCCGGACGGGAACGGCGCTCGCGGAGAGATGCCGGACTTCGACGCGCAGATCGGCTCCGCGGCATGGCCGGAGACGGCGCGTTTTTTACGCGATCATGCCGACTCGATCGCCGAGTTGCGATTGGCAGCAGGGCGGCATGAGCTTGGTTTTGTGCGGTCGACCTCGGCTGCTGCGTTCGCGGCCGAAGATCGGGAATTATTTGGCATTAACGTGTCCGACGAGGAATTCGCAGCACTCAAGAGTCAGTCGATCGAGGACCGTTGGTTGATCTCGACTCTCCTTCCTGATTTACAACAATTGCGTTCGGCAGGCGGCGTGCTGGCATGCGACATTCGCCGCGCCGTTGTGGACGATGACGCCGATGCAGCCGTGGCCGATGTGGCGGCCTTATTCGGCGTCAGCCGGCATAGCGAGGAGGCGCCCTTTTTCGTCTCCTATCTGTTTGCCAACGAGATTGAACGAATGGCGTTGGACGCCATCCAGGTGGTGTACGGCAGGGATCCTCGCTTGTTGTCGGATCGCCAATTGCGGGATCTGGTTCACACGGTCGCGTCGTCGACGCTCGATTGGCGGCGCGGTTTCACGGGTGAGACCGCGGCCTTTCAGGATGCCATGCAGCGGTTCTACACCGACGATGGCCACGGCGACGGACGGCTGGCCTTTCAGGGTTCGGGCCAGCAAAACGTCTTCGAGCTGCTGGACTCGATGTCCGGGCCCCCCGACGCTCAATCCAAGTGGTACTTCGGCAACGACAGCCTGGCGATCCTGCTGCTGCCGGCGGCGAACACGATCGTCGCGTCGCGCAAGGAAACGACAGAGACGTACGAGCGGATTTCCAATTTGGGGCGTCGCCGCATTGAAACGCCGTTGTGGCAGCAGCACGAGCTGCCGCCCGACGACGAGCTGCTCTCCGATCGCGCGGGAATGCTCGAAAAGCAGCGCTACGCCTTCGTTCGACTCATGGTTCCGGCGTACGAATCCTTGCGCAACACGGTCGCCGCCGCCGCAGGCGAGCGCGACGGCGTGCTGGCGGGATTGGCGCTCGAACTGTTCCGCCGCGAAAAAGGCGCGTGGCCTGAGAGTCTCGCGGAGCTTTC
>JANOIK010000467.1:0-6681 GCA_031407585.1 Planctomycetota bacterium
CGTCGGCTACGAGGAAGGCGGCAAGCTCACGGAAGCCGTGCGGCGTCACCCGTATTCGGTCGTGCTGCTCGATGAAATCGAGAAAGCCCACCGCGATGTGTTCAACATCCTGCTGCAGGTGCTGGACGACGGCCGGCTGACCGACAATCACGGCCACACCGTCGACTTCACGAACACGATCGTCGTGATGACCTCGAACATCGGCAGCCAGCTCATCCAGCAGATCGCCCAGGAAGGCGGCTCGCAGGAGGAGCTGCGCGAAGCACTCGACGAATCGCTGAAGACGCGCTTCCTGCCGGAATTTCTCAACCGCATCGACGAAACGATCGTCTTCCACCCGCTCGACCGCTCGCAAGTGGCGAAGATCGTCGACCTGCAGCTCAATCGGCTCGAACAGCAACTCGAACGCCGCGGCGTGCACCTCGTCGTGTCCGAATCGGCCCGCAATCGAAACGCCGCCCTCGGCTACGACCCCGCCTTCGGCGCGCGTCCGGTGAAGCGCGTCATCCAGCAGCAGATCCAAAACCCGCTGGCCACGGAACTCCTCCGCGGCGAGTACCCCGAAGGCTCGACGATCGAAGTCGACGTTGAGGGCGAGCAATTCGTGTTCGCAAAGACCGACGCTGCCATGGCCAGCGCCAATTAAACTGACCCTTTGCCGCTTGCGGCTTAGCGCGGCAAACCCTTAAAACTGAGTCCCATGGCCGCAACAATTGCCGCATGGAAACGATGGCTCTGGGTCGTCCTCGCGATAGCGACGCCATCCTTAGTCATGACCATCGGCATGGCGATGCCGTCGCAGTACAAACTCGGATTCTTTCTACGGATGACGGGCGGTCCGTGGGAGCCAGTCGTCTCACAGCCCGCTGTCTTGGTCGGCTGGCTTTGGGCCGTGCTGATCACGCTGCTGGCGTTCGCCCATCCGATTTTCGCGAGATCAGAGATGATTACCGTCTCTGTGCTTGGCATCGCCTGGTGGCTTATCGCAGGCTTCGTCCTGGCCACCGGCGGATATTAGAGGGGCCAAACCATCTGTAGCGCATCCCCCCTCCCCAACCCTCCCCGCCGAGGGGAGGGAGCCGGAGCAAACCTTATCGGGGCCCGTCACGCATTGTCCGGCGGCTTCCGCAGCGATTCCTTTAAACTAATAAAGTCCGACAGCAAAAAGATCACAGTCACAAACGCCAGCGTGATCTCCGTGAGCGTCAGCACCTTTGCGGGGATCGTCTGCGGCGTGATGTCGCCATAGCCGAAGAACATGAAGTTCAGCGCGCTGTAGTAGAAGAACTCGAACAGCAGCGATCCGCCGGCGAGCGCTGGGTTGATCACGTCGAAGCTGCCCTTGTTCAGCAAATACAGCAGATGATAGTCGAGCCCGAACGACGTGATGATCTGCCATACGTTCATGAGCATCAGCAGCAGGAACTTGTGGTAGGGCCAGTTTTGCTTGCTGGCCGTACGGAGCTGCCAGATGTTTTCGTTGCCGAAGAACACGGTCTTCGCGAACGACGTCGCGAGCACGACGGCAACGAGCGCGCCAGGCGGGAGCCACGCGCGCACGATCATCTCGTAGACAGCGCCCCAGACTGCGAAGATGAGCGCGAACTCCAGCAGGTTGCGCGCAACGGCCTTCGAGACAGAAAGACCCATGCAGGTCGGCTGCGGCAAGCGCGACGCCGTCTCCAGCCCTAGCGGTCGCTCTCGACCAGCTTCCAACGCTCGATCAGCAGCTCGGCGCCGGGCGTGAGATGCCGCAGCTTCCGCGCGATCTCGGTCTTCTCGCTCTGAGTCGCCTTGGGCAGCTTGCTCTTGAGCTTGGTCAACTTATCCTTGCGGGAACGGCGACGACGCAGTTCACGCTTACGTTCGCTGGCACTCACGCGGGGCTCCTTGGCCGGGGGCACGATCGATTGCAGTCGCCTCAGCCGAACCGCGGCAAGGCATGTCGAATCCAACGGTTCTAACAGCCGCCGCCGGGACCGTCAATGCGGCGACGTCAGGGCGAGCAGCCGCACCTCGACCAGGCTGCCGGGGAGCGCGTCGAACCCTTTCGGCAGAGCGATTCGCAGCGGCACACCGCGCGAGGCGACGACGGAATCGAGTCCCGGATACGCCGGCGCCGGCTCGACGGCAGGGCCTGTCGCCTCGACCGTCGACCGCACCCAGGTCGCGCTCGAACGCCCTTTGATTCGCACCGCCACCTCGGCGCCCGCGCGCGGCGGCGTTTGCCATTGGTAGGGCAGATGGCACACGATGAACTCGGGCGACGCGGAGGAGATTCGCAGCAGCACGTCGCCCCGACGCACGTGCTGGCCGACGAGCGCTGACCGCGCGGTGACGGACCCGGTGAGCGGCGCCTCGACGGCGATCGTCTCGCCCGCGGCGCCTTCGGCCGACCGGCGCACTCGCACCGCGACGTCCCCTTGAGACAGCTTGGCAAAGAGCGGCCAGAGTTGGCGATTGCCGCCGTCTTCTTCGCCGCCGCCTTGGCCCAGCGCGATCACCTCACCGTCATAGGGGCTCTTGATCTCGACCGACGCCCCATACACCTCGCCGATGGCCACCGGCGCCACCGCCGCTTGCCGCTGCCACAGCCACGCGCACGCGGCCACGGTCGCCGCAAAGCACAGAATCGGAAACAGCCGCTCGCGCAGCAGCTCGCGCCGCTGGGGCCAGGGGATCGGAACTCGTTCGGTGGGAATGCTCACAGATGCAACCAGCGCGGAAGGTTAGAATCCGCCGCCATCCTTTTTCCAGACCACAGGTTGGGGCACGTACGACACCTCGCTCAGGGTTCCCGCGGCCGCCAGCTCCGTGCGCATCAGGTCGGCCCGATCGCGATCCCGCAGGTGCAGCAGGTACGTGAGCAGCACGCCCTGGCCCGGCATTGTCTGCTCTTTGGTGAGCGACCACCGGCTGGCGTGGCGGTGAAACAGTTGCTTGAGCGCCGCCCGCCCCGCGGCGCCGTCGCCCAGGACCTCGACGCAAAGCTGCCCGTCCGGCTGCCGCTGAGCGCCGAAATTGCTGATGCGCAGGTAGGCCAAAACAACCGCGATGGCCACGGCGCCGATGAGCGCCGTGGAATAGCGCATCGTGCCGACGGCCATGCCTTCGACGATCGACCACAAGATGAACACCGTGTCGCGCGTGTCGCGAAGCACGTTGCGGAATCGCACCACCGCGAACACAGCCAGCAGGCCAAACGCGATCATCAGGCTGCCGGCCATCAGCATCATCAGCAGCGACACGATCACCGGCAGCACGACCAGCGCGCCGACGAACGACCGCTGGTAGTCCGGCGCCGTGTTCGTGCCCAGGTAGACCCACCCCACGGTCTGCCCGATGGCGAACGCCAGCAGCAGCGTGAACAGCAGCGTCACGGGCTGCGAGAGCGAGCCCTGATCGCTGTACAGCAGCATCTCGAGCCAGGAACTCAAGCTCATGCCGTGCTCGGCTTCTTCTTGACGCCCAGGCGGTGCTTCGGCGGCAGTGCGCCCGAGATGCCCAGCACGTCCACGCCTTCGGCAAACTTCGAGAACGACGCTCGCCGCAACCGAAAGTCAGCCACCACCTTGGTCAGCCACTCCGGCGGCGTCCCGGCGTACTTAATCTCCAGCAGCACATTGAGGCCGCCAATCGCGGTCCCGAGCGCCGGCATCGCGAGGCCAGACGCCGCGTTGCCGGGCATGGTCTTGATGCGGCGGTCGAACGTTATCCTCACGTGCGGCAGTTCCTTCGAGTTGTACGCCTCGCGCTCGTACTGCAGGAACAGCTTCGGGCCAGCGCCGAGCTCCTGGGCGCGTTGGCAGAATTCCTCGAGCGCCGTGCCGCGCGAACCATTGCTGAGCGCGTGCTGCAGCGGCTCGCATCCGAGATCGCGAACCATCGCGTCGACCAACGCTTTGTCCGTGCGATGGCGGCGCTTGTGCACGAGCCCGCCCGTCTTTTCTTTCACTTCGACGTAGGCCGGGCCCTCGGCCTCGCGATCGTAGAACCGCACCCGCAGCTTGTACCGATTGGTGAGCCGCCGGCGCGTATGCAGATAGAGATCGAGGCCCGGGTTGTCGAAGTATAGGCTGTACACCGGATACCCGCGCACCTGCCCGGCCGGCGTGTGCGAGTCGACTGCCAGGTGCGGCAACAGCGCGTCGCGCACGGCGACGGCGATGCGATCGGGAAGCAGGTACTTGCGCTCGTAGCGCCCGTCGGGGAAGTCGACCGATTCTGGCATGTCCGCGATCCTGAGTCGTAGAACCTTGAGGTGGGCCAATTTAGAAGGGCAACGGGTCGACCGTCTCTTCGCCGTCGCGAGAGCAGAGGCTCATGAGCACGACTTTGTCGAGCGCATCGCTCGCGAAATGAACGGATCCATCGCACATCAGCAGGTGCGCCCCGCCGGGATGGTCGGAGAAGATCGCTTCGTTGTACCAGGCGTCGGGCGTCGGTTCCTGGTTCACACCCTTGGTGATGTGGCTCACGTTGCTGCCCGAGGCCCAGGCGCCGTTGAGCGACTTGATCTTGTTGTCCTCTTCGTCGAACTCGACGCCGCGGCCGCTGCACTCGGCCACGCACAGCGTGTTCGATAAGCCGTCGCTCACCTGTTCGACGCGAATCACCGGCGGCTCGATGATCGTGTCCTCGTTCTCGAGGCCCTTGTTGCCGATGAGCACGCCGCGCTGGCGACCATACTCCTCCGTCGAGCCGGGCGGCTCGGCGTCCTTGTCGGGCCCCGACACGCCGAGATAATCGATGCACCCCATGCCGCCTCCAGGTTCATCCATCGGGATCAGGCGGTGATCTTCGCCCCGATGCTGCTGAATCCGCGCCGTGCTGGGGCAGATGTAAATGGGGATCACCTGGCTGGTGATTGGCAAGTTTTTGGCGTTGGACATCGGAAGGTTGAAATCGAGTTGTCCCATCGCGTGCCCCTGCTCCAAATCGCTGAGCAGGAACGACGACCAGGACATCGACTGCGTCGTCGGGTCATTCCGCGGCCCCGAATATTTCTTGCCGGCGGGGAACTGGTCGTGCCGGCTCAGATAGTTCTGCACTGCGATGCCGATCTGGTGCAGGTGATCCTGGCACGCCGCGCGGCGCGACGACTCCCGCGCCGCTTGCACGGCCGGAACCAATAGCGCGATGAGCATCCCGATTATCGCAATGACGACCAGAAGCTCCACAAGGGTAAACCCTGCCCGCTGTCGCCGCGATTCTATCGCCGGGGCGGCCCCGCCTTCGCTGTCAGGTGCGTGCATTTTGACCACTTCCTGTGAGAAGCCCGCGATTGCGCGTCAAAACGAAAACACGCCGGAACGCGGGATTCTCACCCGGTCGCCCCAGAATCTCCATGCTATCAGCGGACGAAACCTTACACAATTGAAATATTCATCAAGCCTTAATGAAACTGTGCTATGGCTCGGCGGATCGGCTTGCCATGCGAAATTGGGCCGCGCGGGCGGTCTTAGTAGGACGCCTCGACGGCCCGCGAGCTGACGGCCGCTTGGAACTCCGCGACTTTCCACAACTAAGTTGGCAAACTTGGAGAAACCTTGGCGGGCCGTCCGATAAGAATCCAAACGTCGTTGCGCCTCGGCGCGCCGGCAGGTCCGACGCCCCAACTCCTCTGTTCGAGGGACGCCCCCATGCCAAATCACAAATTCCGCTCCTGGGTCGCCGCGGCGGCCTGCAGCGGCATGCTCGCCTCGCCCCTCGCAACGGCGGCGCCTGCCAATCACCAAGTTCCCGGCGATGTCGCGCTGGCCGAAGGCGGCGTCCTGTCCGGACAAGTCGTCGACGCCCAAGGGGCTGCTATTCCCCAGGCGCCGATCGCGCTGATCTCCGAAGGCCGTGAGGTCATCCGACTCGCCGCGGCCGAGGACGGGACTTTTGCCGTCAGCGGCCTGCAGGGCGGCGTTTACGAACTCGCGACCCCCGGCCAGCACGGCGTCTACCGCGTTTGGACCGCTCAAACCGCTCCGCCCGCTGCCAGCCCCGGCGTCATGTTGGTGTCCGGCGGCGATGTGGTTCGCGGCCAGTACGGCTACGCACCGCAGGCCCCTCCGGCCGGCCCCGGTCCGATCGGCAAGGCCTTTAGCTGGATGGGCCAGCACCCGTTCATCACGGCCGGCGTGATCGCCACGGCGATTGCAGTGCCCGTCGCCATCAACGAAGCCGACGACGCCAGCTAATCGGCGTCATCGGTTCGTAAGCAAGTCATATCGCAAAAACGTCGCCCTTCCGGCGGCGTTTTTCGCGTTTCTAGCGCTCGTGTGGAAGCGGTCTCTGACCGCGATTCCGCGCTGCGAAACGAGCGCGTGGTGATGGCGCGCGGAATCGGCGTCGGAGACGCCTCCCACAAGCCGGGCGTTCTGTGCACTGCATCCGTCGGCGCCAGCAGCCATTGAACTGCCCTGGGCGCGACTCTTTCCCCTTTGCTAGTCTCCGCGCCATTCCGTGGTGCGCGCGTTGCTCGTGAACGAGAGACGCGGCCTGCGAGAACTCGTCATCACGCGCGCGTTGGAGAATTCGTGTCATGAACTTGGCAAACCTGGGCCGCTGGACGGCCTTCGCCGCGACGTTCGGGATGGTGTTTTCGCCCGCGTGGACCTTTGCGGAACAGCCCGTCGAGACGAGCGTGCGGCACGCCGTTCTTGCGCAGCCAACGACGCCAACCGAAACAAC
>JANOIK010000517.1:0-5559 GCA_031407585.1 Planctomycetota bacterium
CGAAGCACACTTCGACATGCCCACGCCGGGCCGTGGGCATGGCACCCACGCCGGTTATCGTGCATCATACCTCAAACGGAGAGTTCGCCGATGCCCGCGGTTACGGCAAGCACGATTCAAGCCACGCGCGACCGGCTGCGCCGCGAAATGCCCGTGGCGCAGAAGTGGGCGTATCTGGATCACGCCGCGGTGGCGCCGATCACCGCGCCGTGCCAGGCGGCGATGGCCCGCTGGGTTGAGGGGGCCGCGAGCGAGGGCGACACGGTGTGGCCGGAGTTCGCCCGCGAAGTGGCGGCGGCTCGCCAGGCCGGCGCCCGGCTGATCAACGCCCACGCCGACGAAATCGCGCTGGTCGGCAGCACGACCCAAGGCATCAACCTCGTCGCCGAAGGACTCGACTGGCGCCCCGGCGACAATGTGGTGACGCTGGAAGACGAGTATCCCTCGAACCTTTATCCCTGGATGCACCTGGGCGACCGCGGCGTCGAGACGCGCCGCGTGCCCACGCGCGACGGGCGCGTCGACTACGACCAACTCGCCGATCGCTGCGACGACCGCACGCGCGTGATCACCGTGAGCTGGGTCGGCTACGCCAACGGCTGCCGCCGGGATCTCAAAATTCTCGGCGACATTGCCGCGCGTAAAAACGTGCTGCTGTTCATCGACGCGATCCAGGGCCTCGGCGCCTTCCCGCTCGACGTGCAGGAGACGCCCATCGACTTTCTCGCCGCCGACAGCCACAAGTGGATGCTCGGCCCCGAGGGCGCGGGCATCGCGTACATCCGCCGCGATCGTCTACCGCTGCTGCGAGCCACGGGCGTTGGCGCCAACAGCGTCAAGCAGGGCTCCGACTACACGCATATCGAACTGGCGCTCCGCGAAACGGCGTCGCGATCCGAAGGCGGCGCCAAAAACATGTGCGGCCTCATGGGCATGGGGGCGACCCTCGAGCTGCTCGAGTCGCTCGGCGGCGCGAATATTGCCGCCGCGGTGTTGGCCGTAACGGACTATGCGTGCGAGCGGCTCGCGGCCGCCGGTTACCGCGTCGTCTCGCCGCGGGAAGTCGGCCAGGGCTCGGGCATCGTGTCGTTCGAGTACCCGGCCCCGGACCTGCTCGCAGTTCGCAAACATTGCGTCGCCAGCGGAGTCGCTCTGGCCTGCCGCTCGGGACGGATTCGCATCAGCCCGCACGCGTATAACAATGAAGCCGACGTCGATCGCCTAATCGAAGCGCTCGCGTCATACTCGGGATAACGTCACGCCCTGCCCTTTTCCGGAGTCCACGCATGTCGCGTCGCGCGGTTTACACCGGCTCTTTCGACCCGATTTCCCTCGGGCATCTCAACGTCATCGAGCGCGCCAGCCGACTGGTCGACGAGCTGATCGTCGGCATCGGACAGAATATTGAGAAGCAGCCGCTGTTCACCGCCGAGGAGCGGCTGGAGCTCATCAAGCTAACGACCTCGCACCTGCCGAACGTCACGGTCAAGCTGTTCAACGGCCTGGCCGTGCGTTTCGTGCGCGAGTGCGACGCCCGCGTGATCGTCCGCGGCGTGCGCTCGCTGTCCGACATCGAGGCCGAGTTCACAATGACGCTCGCCAACCGCAAGCTCGACCCCGCGGTGGAGACCGTGTTTCTTATGGCCGACGAGGCGTTCTCGCACGTCTCGAGCTCGCTGATCAAACAGATTGCCCCGCTGGCCGGCGACGACGAACTCGCGCGGTTCGTGCCGCAGGCGATCATCGCGCCGCTGCGGGCGCGATTGGCGGATTGAGCCCAGCGATTCCTCCGGTCCCCTCCCCTTGAGGGGGAGGGTTAGGGAGGGGTGATGCGCTGCAAAGACGCGACGCCACTTGGTAGGCATCCCCCCTCCCCAGCCGGTGCTTCGCACGGACTACCGCCTGCGCTCGGGCGCCTTCGGGGCGCCCGTGCTCGTTGCTCCCGCCGAGGGGAGGGAGCCGGAAGTTCTTATTCTCACTTCTGCAGAATCAGCCGATTGTTTCGCGTGAGCAGCAGCCGGTACTTCTCACCTGCGTGGGCGATCTCGACCACGCGCGAGCCCTGGAACAGCTCCTGCGATTCGTATCGCGGCGGCTCATCGGCAGGCGTGTGCGGCGGGTCGGCGTCGTTTTGCGCTTCCGGTATGGCGTCGGTCATCGCAGGTCCTCCTTGCGACGCGAGCCGCGACCCTTGTCGTTGCCGTCGCCCTGAGCTTCGCGAGCCGCAGCGGCCAGATGCGCGAGTTGGGCCCCGAACAGTGCCGCTCGCGTCGCATCGCCAAACGCGATGCACAGCCGCAGCAGCTTCCACGCGCAGCACGAGCAGGAAACATCCGCGAACAACTCGGGCGGCAGATCCGCGACGCACAAGTACGCCTGCCGTTGCTTGCCTGTGCGGAGCAACTGCGTCGCGAGCAGCACCCGATAGCGCGCGTCCGCCGGGTTGAGGCCGACTGCCTTCAGCAGCACGCTTGTCACCATCTCGGCCGGCCGTCGCAAGCGGATCATCGCTTGGGCCATGGCGTAGTACACCGCGTCGTCGTCGGCTCGCACCTGCGCGGCGCGCCGGCACACGCTGAGCGCCGCCTGCCAGAGCTTCACCCGGCCGAACCCCGCGAACAGCTCGACCCAGAGTTCGTACGGTCGGGCTTCGTCTTCGGCGAGTTGCTGATACACGTCGACGGCCGACGTCGTGAGCCCCGTGCGGGCGTAGCCGTCGGCCAGGATGAGCAGCGCATCCGGCCCGAGCGGCGCCAGGGCGAGGGCGTGCTCGATGTTGGCAAACGCCTCTTCGTGACGGCCCTCGCGGGCGAGCAAGACGCCCCGCAGTCGCCACAGGGCGCCGGCGTCAGGCTCGGCGGCCAGCGCCGCTTCCAGCACGTCGATGGCAGCCCGGCGAAAGCCGTGCTTTTCAAGAGCGAGTGCCCGGCGGGCGGCTTCATGCTCACAAACCGCAGTCATAGATCGACCTCTTGAGCGTTGGCGGGAGGGCTGGCGTTTCCGGGTGCGGCGCTCGCAAAAACGCGGCGAATGGCTGGCGAAGGCGGGTGAAAAAAACTTGTTTGGCCCACTTGACGGGGCTGAGGAATCCGATAACCTATCGCTACTGAGACTCGGTATCAAGTCGTTCCCGCCAGCCCCGACCGGATTTTTTGGTCACCCGCCAGCCACTCAGCGTTTCGCCACGCGAGCTCCGTGCGAGCTGCCGTCGGCGTTTTGCCCGCGCGTTCGATGCCGTGGTTGTCGTTGAGTGTGGGGCTAGCTTGCGTTCCATGTGGAGCGCCGCCCGCGGTTCATCACCTGGTTTTGCTTCCTGGAGAATGCTCATGGTTCGGACAATGGTTCGCAGTTCGATTGTCGCGCTTGTCGTCGCGGCATTTGCTTCCTCGGCGCATGCCGAGCCGCCGTACAGCATGGATTTTTCCGCCGGCACGTCGGGCTGGCGGTTCGCGACCACGGAGACCCCCGCCACGGCGCTGACGCCCATTGCGACGGGCGGCGCGGAGGACGGCGGCGCCTTCGTTCGCAAGACGATGACCACACTCACCGGCACCAATCCCGCTTCGCCGACCACCGCACTGATGTTCCGCGCTCACAAGATCTACGCCGGCATCGACACCGACTTCACCGGCAACTGGATGGCCCGGGGCGTCGAAGAAGTCCGCGCCTGGGTGCGGCACAACGCCCCCGAGCCGCTGCCGTTCGTCGGTCGCTTCGCCGCGACGTTCAACTCGCCGGCGGCGTTTTACACCGAGTCGCCCCTGGTGCCGCCGAATGTTTGGACCGAGCTGGTGTTCAACGTCCAGTTCGGCAGCCCCGATCTGACCACCTACGAGGCCGGCACGTTTTACGACGTGTTTCAGGGCGGCGACGGCACGGGCGTCAGCAACATGCAGTTCGGCGTCGCCATCCCGCCGAGCCTGGCGGGAACGGGGCCGTACAACTTTGACTTCGACAATGTCAGCATCATCACGCCCGAGCCGGCGAGCGGCGCCCTGGCGGCGCTCGCACTGGCCGGAATCGGAATGTTCGTTCGCAGGAAATCTCGCTAGTAGGAGTATGGCAACGTGATTTTCCCGTCACTAGCGAGCGCAGTGCGCCGCGCGGCAGCCTTGGGCTGCTGCGCGGCGGTGCTGGTTTTTTTCCCCAGTCGCGCCGCCGCTGAGATTGTCCAGTGGACGACGCCGAACATCGATACGCTGGTTTACGCGAACGCGGCGGAGCCGGGGCGAGATTTGGGCCCCACGTGGATCGGCGGTTTGTCGGTCAACGCCTCGGGGCAACTGAATACGCATACCCAGTTCAGCCCGTCGCGGCATGCCGTGACGATGTTGGCGTTCAACACCGCGGACCTCATCGATCCCGACAACGATCCGTCGCGGTACATGATCAACTCGGTGAAGGTCACGATGACCTATCAGAGCGGGACGCACAATGTCCTGAAGTATTCCACCACGGAGGCGACCAACGAGCAAATCCGGCTGGACGTCGTCAACAACACCGGCAGCAATCAGCGGCCATTCGAGATGTACGGCGTTGGATTTCGCAACGGATTCACCGAGTTCGACTTCGTGACGCCATGGGACGCGGATCCCGTGCCGCCGCCCCCGGGATTCTCGGGGGCGCATCACCCTTATTCGGGCGGGGGTTACGCGGTGTATCCCGTGATCGGCGGCGCCCAGCCCGGGACTTATCGCGACGTCTCCAATAGCATCACCGGCGGCTTCAGCGCGACCGAACCGGGCAATACGACCACGGCGTTCGAGGCGTCCCCCTGGGCCATTGGTACGGCTGCCGGACTCACTGCGGGCATGAACATTCCGCTCAACACCACGTTCACGTTTTTGTTGGACCTCGCCAGGCCCGGCGTGCGCCAGTACGTGCAGGACAGTCTCGCCGGCGGCAGCCTCGCGTTCATGGCGTCGTCGAAGCATTTTGCCAACCGTTCGATCACGGGCAGCGTTTTGCCTTATCCGCAGTGGTTCGTCAGCGAGTCGGCCGGGCCGGAGGCGAGCTTCCCTGGCCCGCCGCCGGTGCTGACGATCGACTACACGCTCCTGCCTGGCGACCCCGGCAACTTCGATGGCGATACCGACGTCGACGGCGATGACGTCCTCGTGTGGCAGCGCCGGCTCGGCGCCGCGGTCGACCCGCTCGAAGCCGGCGATCTCGACGACTGGCAAGCTAACTACGGACCAAACGCCGTGCCCGCGGGGCTTCCGGTGCCGGAGCCGGGTAGCGCGTCGATCGCGTGCGCCGGCGTCCTCTTTGGCGCACTGGCCGCACGTCGGCGTCGGCCGCGCCGGCATCGTTCGGCTGAAGTGCCTGTCGAGAGAAGCGGCTTCACGCTCGTCGAGCTTCTGGTCGTCATCGCCATCATCGGCGTGCTCGCGGCGCTGCTGATGCCCGCGATCCAAGCAGCCCGTGAGGCCTCGCGGCGGATGAGCTGCCAGAGCAACCTCAAGCAAATCGGCTTGGCCGTCCAGAATTACGACGCCGCCCAGGGGCACCTGCCTCCGCCGACGCTCAGCACCACGCAATATTCGCAGCAGGGCAGCA
>JANOIK010000521.1:0-7412 GCA_031407585.1 Planctomycetota bacterium
CTCGGCGGGAGGCCACGTGAGCGACTCCAGAAAGCGAGCGGCCGCTGGACGGTCCAGCGACGCCCTAAGGCGGGAGTGCGGCCTCCGTGGATGCGGTCGGCGCGACGAAATGTGCGGATTCCTGACGCTTATTCGGCACGCCGTGCACGATCGCGAGAATCGCACTTGCCCGCACCATCCAGATTACCACGCCAATCGCTAGCACCGCACGCAGTGGTGGATGCATAGGCGGCGGCCAGACTCTCCGCATTCAGCTCAGTGACGAGCGCATCGCGCGGGTGATTGACTGGCGCACTTTGAAGAAATTTTCCCACGGGTCGGCAGCAAGCGTCGTGAGGCGCTTGGGGACATTGGTCACGGTGAAGCCGTTGGGCTTGGTGCGGGCGGACAGCTCTTTCCATGCCAGAGGCGTTGCGACCGGAGCGCCCTCGCGAGCCCGCGTGGAGTACGACGCGATTGCCGTGGCGCCACGCTGATTGCGAAGATAGTCGATAAAAATCTTCCCGCGGCGCTTCGCCTTGCTCATCGTCGCGAGATAACGCTCTGGGGCGCGACGCACCATGTCGTCGGCCACGGCCTTGGCGAACTCCTTGAGTTCGTTCCACGAGTTGCGGCGCGCGAGCGGCGCCACGATGTGCAAGCCCTTTCCACCGGAAGTGCGGAGAAAACTTTCCAGCCCAAGTTCACCCAGCCGATCGCGAACTTCAACCGCAGCCTTCGCCATGTCTTTCCCTGTCACGCCTTCGCCGGGGTCGAGGTCGAACACCAGCATGTCCGGCGCCTCGACCTTGTCCGCCCGCGCGGGCCAGGGATGCATCTCCACCACGCCCATCTGCACCATCTCGATGAGGCCCGGAAGGTCATCGATCACCGGGTACTCGTCGGTCCCGCTTTTCTCTTTGATCGGCACGCCGCGCACCGACTCGGGCAGGGAGCCCCCAAGGTGCTTCTGATAGAAGCACTGCCCCTTGCGACCGCCCGGGCAGCGCACGAGCGTCAGCGGTCGGTCGGCGATGTAGGGCAGTATCCACTCGCTGACGGCCTCGTAATACCTGGCGAGATCGGCTTTCGTGAGCCCCATTTCGGGGTACACCACGCGGTCGGGGTGCGTGATCGTCACGCCAGCGACGGTCGTGGCGCCGTTGTAGCCGGCGGCCGGGGCTTTGGTTTTGGTCTTCGTCTTCGTCTTGGTCCCACCTCGGCGCGGTTTCACGGTTGGCTCCTCGCGAGTGATCTGGGCCGGCGGCTTGTCCTCCCGGAGCCCTTGAAACGACGGGTGCCGGAGCAAACCTTCGTCGGTCCACTCGGTGAATTCGACTTCGCCGACGAGCTCCGGCTTAACCCACGTGACGCCGCGTCGCTGAGCCGAAGTGAGCGGCCTCGCAAACGGCGACTCGTCGACCCGCCGCGCCTTGAGCGCCTTCGTGAGCTCTCGCAGTGAGTGGTCGGTAAACCCCGTGCCGACGCGGCCGGCGTAGATGAACTTTCCATCCTTGTGGTAACCCAGCAAGAGGGCCCCCAAGCCAACCCGCGCGCCGGTCGGTTTGGTGAACCCCGCGATGACGAACTCCTGCCGCTTCGTGCACTTCACCTTAAGCCACGACCGCGAGCGAGCCTGCTCGTAAGTGGCGTCCGCCCGTTTACACACGATGCCCTCCATGTCGCCGCGACAGGCTTGCTCGAACACCGTCTGTCCCTCGCCGACGACATGATCGCTGTAGCGCAGCAGGCCCCCATTGCCTTCGCCGCTGGCGGCAAGTAACTGCTGCAGCGGCGCCTTGCGATCCACGAGCGGCGTCGCCGTCAGGTCATAGCCATCGCAGTGCGGCATGTCGAACACGTAGTACACGAGCGCGTCGTCGCCACCGCTTTTCAGCGTGTTCTGCAGCATCTGGAAATCGGAGAGCCCCTTGTCGTTGAGCACCACGACTTCGCCGTCAAGGATGGCGTTCTTAATCGGCAGTGCCGCCACCGCCTTCACGATCGTGGGAAACTTCCGTGTCCAGTCTTTGGCGTTGCGGCTGACGAGCCGAACCTTGCCATCTTTCAGGAACGCGAGAATTCGGTAGCCGTCGAACTTTAGCTCATGGAGCCACCCATCGGCCGAGGGGGCCGCATCGGCGAGCGTTGCAAGCTGCGGCTTGAGCTTCGCCGGCTGGCGCGCTTTACGAGCGCCGGGAAGTTCCGACACCGAGAGCTTGGACTTCGCCGCCGGTTTGCGCGTCTTTGACTTGGACTTCGACTTCGCAGGCCCATGGGACGACCAAGTTCGATCCGCGTCCGTCGCGATCGCGTCGAGGTCGCGATCCGAGATCACGCTCAGCGGCTCCTTCTTCAGCACGTCGTACTTCGCCACCGGCCGCGCCGCGTCGTCGTCGTGTTTGATAAGCAGCCAGTTCTTGCCGTCCTCGCCCGCGCGCCCTCCCATCCGCACGAGCGCCCAACTGCCGTGCAGCTTCTGGCCCTCGAGCCGGAACTTCAGCTTGCCGCTTCGGTAGTCCTTCGCCGCGTCGCCTTCCGGCTCCCACTGGCCGCGGTCCCACACCATCACGGTGCCGCCGCCGTACTCGCCCTCGGGGATGATCCCCTCGAAGCCCGCGTAGTCGAGCGGGTGATCCTCGACATGCACCGCGAGCGATTTCGCCTTGGGATCGAGACTCGGCCCCTTGGGCACGGCCCAGCTTTTCAGCGTGCCGTCGAGCTCCAGCCGGAAGTCATAGTGCAGCCGCGAGGCATCGTGCTTCTGAACGACGAACTGCAGCCGCGACTTCGTCGCTTTCGCCGATTTCTTCGCGCCGATACCCGACGGCTCACTCGTGCGTCGAAAATTGCGTTTGCGGCGGTATTCCGTGAGACTCATGGCGTGTCCGGCGAATCGCGTGGCGTGAGGCCAAGATCGCCGGTCCACCATCCTTGGCAGGACCGACGATCAACTGGCTTTTTTCTTCGCGCGCTTTCGGGGAACGGCCTTTTTCTTGGCCGTCTTCCGCTTCGCGCTGCGTTGCGGCGCGCGTTTGGGCTTCGACTTCGTCGCATGCGCGACGCTTTTCTTCAGCACGTCCATGAAATTGATGGTCTTCGGCTCCTCGTCGGGTTCCTCGTCTTCCACATCGTCGATGGCTTCCGTCTTGCCGCTCTTGATCTTGCGCTCGATGAGCTTCATCAGCGCGACTCGATACTCATCGTGATAGTCGTTCGGTTCCCACTCGGAGCTCATCCCGTCGATCAACTTCGCCGCGAGCTCCACTTCCTTCGAAGTTACTTTGTGCTTGCGAAGGTCGCTGCCTGGGATGTCGTAGTCGTCGATGTCGCGCAGCTCCTGCGGGAACCGCAGCAGTTCGAGCACCAGGGCATTGCCCTCGATGAGCAGCGCCGCCAGGTGCTGCCGACGGCGGATGACGATCTTGGCGATCCCCGCCATGCCCTGCTTCTTCGCCGCTTCGCGCAGCAGCACGTAGCCCTTCTCGCCGCCTTTCCCTGGCACGACTAGGTACGGCCGCTCGAAGTAACTGACATCGATCGCCGAAACGTCGATGAACTCTTCGATCTCGATCATGCGAGTCATCTCGACGTTCGCGTGTTCAAACTCCTCGTCGCTCAGCAGCACGTAGCCGCCGTCGGAGTATTCGTAGCCCTTCACAATCTTGTCCCACGGCACTTCCTCGCCCGTCTCGGCGTTGACGCGCTCGTAGTGGACGCGAGCCGAGTTCCGGCTGTCGACCAAGTGGAAGCTAATGTCGGACCGCACCTCCGCCGAGTGCAGCTCCACGGGGACGCTCACGAGCCCGAACGAAATGTGACCCTTCCAAACCGGGCGTGCCATGGGCGTACCGCAGCAATAAGCGTGGTTGCGACGCGGCCAAACTGGCCGGTCGCCGTTCACGAACGTGGTGAACGACGCGAGAAAGACTCGCATCGGAGAAGGGATGCAAGGGCCGTGCCGTTCGTCGACGGTGCGAAGGCTTAGCCGACCCGACGCAATTTGAACGACCGCGTCGCGGCGCCGCACTTCGAGTCGGTGGCAAAGAATTCCAGCAGCCGCTGGCCGGCGGGCGTTTCCACGTAGCTCGCCAGAAAGTCGACCGCCGCGTTGCGGCCCAGGCCGCCGCGGTAGATCACCTGGTACGCCCGCTTGATCTCCGCCCGCTCCGGCGCTGACAGTCCAGCGCGAGCCAGGCCCACGCGATTCTCGCCGACGATCATCCCCTCGCGATCGGTGATGAAGAACGGCGGCACGTCTTGCACGATGCGCGCCAGGATGCCCACCAGCGCCAGCTCGCCGATGCGCACGAACTGATGCACGGCCGCGTTGCCCGAGACAATCGCCCGGTCGCCCACCTGAACGTGGCCGCCGAGCAGGGCGCCGCTCACGAGCGTCACATCGTCGCCCAGGACGCAGTTGTGGCCCACGTGGGAGTTGGTCATGAGCAGGCATCGTTTGCCGACCACGGTGGTCGAACCCGCCGCGGTGCCGCGGTGCACCGTGGCGCCCTCGCGTACCGCCGTTCCGTCGCCGATGCGGCAGTAGCTCGCCTCGCCTTGGAACTTGTGATCTTGCGGCAGGTCGCCCACCACGGCGTGGGAGTGAATCCGGCAACCGGCGCCAAGTTCCGTGTGTCCCATCACGATTGCCGCGGCGGCGATCGTGCAATCGGCGCCGATGCGCACTGAGCCGTCGATTACGGCGTGCGGCCCAATCGACGCGGACGGGTCGATCTCCGCGCGGGAGTCGACGACGGCGGTAGGATGAATCGGCATGCGGCGCTCGCAGGAGAGTGGCCGCGGATCATCCTGAAAGGCGCCGCTGGCGTCAAGGCCGGCTTGTTCTGGGCCGGAGCGTCCTAGGCCGGCTCGTCCTAGGACGGCTCGGTCAGGCCTCAGCCGCTTTGCGCTGGTCGAGTAACTTCTTGTCCGCGGCGAGCTGTGCACGCCGGGGTGCATCCGCTTGCACCACCGCGCATTGGGGGTGAATGCCGCCCGCCGAATATGCACTCTTGCCGCAGATGGGGCAGATTTTGGGAGCCGGCCAGGCGGCGATCGGTGATGGCTTTTGGTGGGACACGATTTGATTCCAATCGTCGAGGAGGTGGAGACGCTTAGGTGGATTTGGTCGAGCGCCGATTCGGGCCCGTATTGAGTTCCTTGCCGCGCTGGCGAACCGATCGGTAGGGCATCCCCGACTCGCACTTGTAGCGCTCCGCGCGGACGAACCACAGCGACAGTCCGCCGGAGTTATGGGCCGGCTCTTGGGGCGACGCATCCGCGCGAACGCCCAACGAGCCTTTGCGTCCGGTTTTCTGCCAGCCGCGCTGCTCCATGATCATGCGAACGACCACGCCGATGGCCTGCCGCAGCCGCTGCGACCGGCGCGGGTGCACTGCGGAGAGAAAACGGTTGATCGTGGGCTGCGATTCCAATTCACGCACGACGCCCGCCATCGGCGCCCGATTGTGATGAATCTCGGACTCCTCCATGCGGCGCTGGCGATTCTCGTCGTTGAAGAATTCGAGCACGTCCGCGAAGGGCTGCTCGGCGTCCTCGGCGACGTCGGCAAATGTTTTGCCCTGACGATCGGCGAGGAACTTCTTGACGGTGATGGAAACCTTGGCCATGCGCTAGGCTCGCAGAGGAGTCGGAGATACAATTTTTGCAGATACAATAACTGTACCTGCACAAGGGCGCTTTGTACAGGCCGTGGCCCGGTCTGAGGCGTGTTTTAGCAGCGTCGACCGGGGGTTTCCGCCCGGTTGTGCCGCGTAGGAGGTGGTGTCTGCGCCTCGCCCGCTCAGGACGGGTTGGACATTCGGAGAACCCTTCCGCTAGCGGGGCGACGGTGGTAAACTTCCCGGGCAGGTTCAGCCGATCGCGCATGCGTCGCCGCTTACCAGCGGCCCCTCATGCTCCTTCGACCGCGCCTTTTCCGGTTTGGTTTGGTTCTCAAGTCGCCGCGCTTCCCTCTGGTCGAAGCTGCGGCCGCGATTTTACAACGCCAGGAGCGTGCGATGGGTAAGAAGTTGTATTGTGGAAATCTGGCTTACGGAGTTGGCACGGCGGACCTCGAGTCGCTGTTCGCGCAGTACGGCACGGTGGTCAGCGCTCAGGTCATCATGGACCGCGACACGGGGCGGAGCAAAGGCTTCGGCTTCGTCGAGATGCAGTCCGACCAAGAGGCTCAGGCAGCGATCGACGGGCTGAATGACGTGCAGCACGACGGTCGTCCCCTGCAGGTGAACGAAGCTCGTCCCCGCGAAGATCGCGGCGGCGGCGGTGGTGGCGGCGGTGGACACCGCGGTGGCGGTGGCGGTGGCGGATACCGCGGCGGCGGCGGCGGCGGTGGCGGCGGCGGCGGACGTCGCTACTAAGCGCGCGGCCCCCCGACGCAATCGCGATTGCTAAGTTCTCTTTATTGCTAACGAGCCGCGCGGCCAAGTGCACGTGGGTGTGCGCTTTGGCCTGCGCGGTTATTTGACGGTTTGTGCGTGCCGCATCCTCCGCTTCACGGAAGCGTCAGCTCCCAGCAGGCGCCGTCTCCACCCTGTCCCTGAGCGAGGACCGACATGGCTAAGAGTCAGGTTTCGTTTGAAAAGCGCCGCCGCGAAATGGAAAAGAAGCGCAAGGCGCAGGAAAAGATCGAACGTCGTAACAACAAAAAAGATGACGACGAGCCGACGGGCTACAACTACGCCAGCGACGATCCGGGCGATGAGCCCGACTCGGGGAAGTAGTTGCCGTGCCGAGTCATGTCCTGATGTGTGGCATGCCCTCGTCCTCGTGGGCATGTGAAGCTCAGGCAAAGATGCCGACAACAATGGCTAGCGCCCCCTTCGGAATCGCTACGCCTCTCCAAGCCGCGCTAGATCGAGCGCGGCACACCCCGGGCCGGCTTTGGCGGACGGGAGCGAACCGTTTCGTAGCGGCTCAGAATCTCCTCCGCGGTCAGCACCCGAGCGTAGACCGCGAGTTCGTCGATCTGGCCGACGAAACGGCGGTCGGTGCGCCATTGGTCGAGCTGCCCGACTATGAGGCTCAGCCCCGCTGGCAGGGCCGTCGAGTCATCGCCCGCGGCGACCAGGCGGCCGTCCACGTAGAGCCGCATCCGCGAGCCGTCCTTCACCGCAGCCACGTGCTGCCACTTGCGCAGCTCGTACGGCATTTCCGAGAAGCAGGACGTGCCCTGCGTTACGTCGTCGCTCGGCGGGCTGCGATGCAAGAACCGCAGACGGCCGGGCTGTTCGATCGACGACGGATACGCGATCGGGCCGCCCAGTTCAAACAACACGCCGTGCGGCGTGACCGTCTCGGACTTCGACTGCGCGCCAATGAAAGACGCCGCGGTTCCCCAGTGGTAGTGGCTCGGCTTGATCCACATTTCCAGCGAGTAGCCGTGGGAGAAGTCGGCGTCCAGCGGCGCG
>JANOIK010000535.1:0-4856 GCA_031407585.1 Planctomycetota bacterium
ACGCTCAACGATCCGACAACCACCACGTTCATCACCGCGGCCCCCGACGGGTTCGGCAACGACCTGTCCGCGTGGTCCAACCACATCTCCAAGCTCATGGTCCACCGCCAGGTCACCGAAGCGTGGGGCGTCGACACCTCGCTCCGCTATTACTGGGGCTTCCCCGGCTCGCGCGACATTCAGGACCGCACTAACGCGACTGCCGGCTCCTTCAACCAAACCGAGCCGAACTGGAAGCGCTCGTGGCGCGAAAGCGTGTTCTGGAACGTCGGCCTCGACTACCGCTGGAACGAGCACATCCGCGCCCGCGTCGACGGCTACAACCTGCTCGGCATCATCGAACCCGATCTCAACAAGCGTAACTTCTACGGCGACAACAGCTTTATTTCCGAAACCGCGGCCATAGGTCTCTCGCTCGAAATCCTTTACTAGAAACCGGCGTCCATTCCCCCTCCAAAGACTGCCCGCATCTCCCCCAGACAGGGAAATCTTTGCGTCTTTCCACCCCGCGGCTGATGTCGATCAGGAAGATCACATGACCACGAAACTTACCAAGTTACCGCAAGTCGGCGCCGGCTTCGTCCAGCAGGGACGAAGTGCGGGCGCGCTTACGGTCGTCCTTGCGGTGACAATCTCCTGCCTCGCGGCGAGCGCACATGCGCAGTCGATCGAGATCATGGACGACGGCTATCACGCGTGGGACGAGTCGGCGCAGCTGGTGGTGCTGCCCGAGGTCGATCCGCTGGCGCCAGTCCTCTACGAAGCGGACCTCGACGCCAGCGCCATCCCCGATCCGGTGGCCGACGAACGCATCGACCCCACGCTACCGTCGGTGCTCGACGCCCCCGAGGGCGAAGCCGCTGCCGCAAATCCCGACGCCGCCGACGACCTCGACAGCCTGCTCGACATGGCGGATCAAGACATCAGCCAGCTTGGCAACGTCGCCGTCGCGGGCCCCGCTTACGGCGAAATGCCGGACTCGGTCACGCTCAACACTGGCACGCTCACCGCCACCGCCGCCGCGCCGGTTTCGCCGTCGACAGTCACGCACATCAACCGCGAGATGATCGAGAAGAGTGGCGCCCGCAACCTCAACGAGCTGCTCGATATCTTCGTCCCGAATTTGCAGGTCATCCGCCACCACGCGCACTACTCGCACATCGGTATCCGGGGCATTATCAGCGATCGCGAAGACAAGTACCTGTATCGCGTCAACGGCCGCATCATGAACCAGCGCATGCTGGTGGGAGCCGACTCGGAGCGCGATCTGCCGCTGCTGCGCGACATCGACTACATCGACGTCATCCGCGGCGCCGGCTCCACCACGTACGGCCCCGGCGCCATCGCGGGCGTCATCAACATTACCACGCTGAACGGCCTCACGTTCCAGGGTCTCGACGCCAACGTCCGCCAGGGCTTCGAGCAGCGCATGACCACCACCGAGTTGCGCTGGGGCAAGCAATGGGGCGAAGAGACCGGCGCCTTCCTGTACTACGGCTTCGCCGATCAGCCCGGCGCCAACCAGGGCGATTCGCCCGTGATCTTCGGTCGCTCGGGCGCTCTGCCCAACGGCTACCCGGCCGCCGTCGCCGGTGAGCCCACGCCCTTTGGCGTCCCCAACGACGAAACCACGCTGTTCGGTCAGGCCAAGCACAAGTTGCACTTTCAGCTCACCAGCGGCACTTGGGATTTCTGGACCCGCTACACCCGCGGCAGCTATCTCAACCCCAATCAGCTCCGCAATCTCTATCGCCCCCCCTTCGGCACGGCCGGCTCCACGACCAACCTCGAAGCCCGCCCCGGCCAGGGCGGCGATTACCAGCAGCTCACCTACTTCGGCAGCAAGGTGTTCGAGCTCTCCGACATCTTCCAGGTGACCTGCGTCGCGAGCTACGACTTCTACGACTACGTCGAGACGCGCCTCACGAACGGCACTCAAAATATCTTCCCCAATCGCGAGGAAGAGGTCTACGGCCGCGTGATGGGCCAGTACACGCCCAGCGACTACCACGCTTTCGCCCTGGGCTACGAGCACTCCCGCGAAATGTTCGGCCTCGACACGCCGCTCTCCGACTTGCCCACCCGCGGCCAGCGGCTGGGCTTCATCACGCGACCGTGGGTCACGCACACCGGATCGATCTTCGGCGAGTACCGCATGTCGATGCTCGATCCGCTCACCGTCATCCTCAGCGGTCGCATGGACGAGCACACCTACTCGGAGCGGCTCTTCTCGCCGCGCATCTCCACGATGTACCAGCTCAACGAAATCGACCTCCTGAAGTTCAACATCGGCCAATCCGTGCGCAAGCCGGGCGACGAAGAAATGCGCGCCCAGTTCCTCGCCAACGGCACCACCGCCGACGAGGAGGTCATCCGCGGCTCCGAAGTGCGCTGGGAGCGCCGGGCGAGCCCGAACTTGTTCTTCGGCACGTCCTTCTTCCATCAGAACCACGAAGTCGTGGGCTTCTCGGGCTCCATCAGCCGGTCCACCGTGCTCGGCACCTTTGAATCCTGGGGCTGCGAATTTGAAACCGTCTACACTCAAGGCCGCAACTACTTCACGTTCTCGCACGGCTACGTGAAGCTGCTGCACAGCTCGCTGGTCGATCCGGCATTGATCCAGGGTATCAGCGCCCAGCCGTACGGCTTCGGCGACGACTTTGCGAACTGGTCGAACAACCTCACCAAGTTCGCCGTCGCCCGCGACGTGTCCGAGAACGGCAACCTCAGCGGCTCGCTCCGCGTGTACTGGGCGTTCCCCGGCGCCCGCGACCTCGCCAATTACAACCAAACGCTCGCTCCCGCTTTCAGCGGCTCGATTGCCCAGGCCGACCCCGGCTACGACAAAGCCTTCGAAGCGAACGTCTATCTCGACACCGGCTATCAACACCGCTGGACCGAGCACATCACCTGGCGCGCCGACTTGTACAACATCCTCGGTTGGATCGACATCGACCTCAACAAGCGCAACTACATCAATCGCGTTGCCGATTACCGCTCCGAAGCCGCCGCCGCGGGACTTTCGGCGACGATTTCCTACTGACAGTGCTACCCGACGTTGGCATTTTCCCTATCCATAGATACTCGCGCCTGTAGATCGACATGACTTGCCGTCACCACCATACGACGCCCGCCCGCTGCGCAGCGAGCCCCGTGCTCCGCGCAACGCCGCCGCCGTCGTCGATCGACCGTCGCGCGGCTGCCGCGCGTTGGCTGCCGCGCCTCGTTGCCGCCGTGCTGGCAATCTCCGCATCCAGCGCGGCCGTCGTCCCCGCCCTCGCGCAGGACGTCGTCCTCCAGCAGCGAGAGTACAACGTCAAAGCCGTGTCGATTTACGCCTTCGGTCGCTACGTTACTTGGCCCGAATCCGTGTTCGCCGATGCCACCAGCCCGTTTGTGATCGGCGTGCTGGGCGGCAACCCGTTCGGCGACGCGCTCGATCGCATCGCCGCCAAGAAAACGCTCGTCGGGCGCCCCATCCAAGTTCGCCAGCTCGCCGCGCCCGACGAAGGCGCCCAATGCCATATCGTGTTCGTCACCCGCACGGTCGCCCCCGACCTCGAAACGAAACTGATTCAGCAAGCGTCCGGCAAACCGGTGCTGCTTGTCGGCGAGTCCCCGGGCTTCGCCCAACGCGGCGGCATCATTAATTTTTACCAAAGCGGCGCCAACGTCCGCTTCGAGCTCAACCCCGATCGCGGCGTCGAATGCCAACTCAGTCTCGACGCCAAACTGTTAAGCCTCGGAACCAAGCCCGAAGCCACAAAATAAGACTCACCCTCCCCTCCGTCCTAGCGCCTATAACCTAGCGCCTGGCGCCTTCCCCCCATGCAATTCCTGCGAAACCTCTCGATTCGCACCAAGCTTGTGCTGCTCGCCGGCACGGCCGTCTGCTGCGCGCTCATCATGTCGTCCACCGGCATCATTCTCAAAGACATCGAGATGATCCGCTCGGCCACGATCGAGCAGCTCCAGGTTCAGGCGCAGATGATGGAGTTCAACTCCAACGGCGTGCTCGCCTTCGCGGCCGCCGAGGAGGCCGAGAAGCTGCTGAGCTCCATGTCGTTGCAGCCGGCCGTCGATGTCGCCTGCCTCATCAACGACCAAGACGAAATTCTGGCCGCCTACACGAAAGACGGAAACGCCGAGCTCAATCTTCCCGAGCACCTCATCGACGGCGCCCGCGTCACCGACGAGGGTTACATCGAGCTCGTCACTCCGGTCCTCGAAGACGGCGACAAGCCCCAGTACCTCGGCACGCTCTACATCCGCGCGAACACGCACAACGTCGCTGAACACACGAGCGCCCTGATTTACTACATCGTGCTCGTGTCGCTCGGTTCGTTGCTGGCCGCCATCACGATCACCGCGTTTCTGCAAACCGCGATTTCGCGCCCGATTCTCCGCCTCACCGAGGCGGCCCAGGTCATCACCCGCGAGGAAGATTACTCGATCCGCGTCTCGTGGGCCGCGCAGGACGAGCTCGGCACGCTGTACCGCTCGTTCAACCAGATGCTCGATGCCCTGAAGAGCACCCACGACCAGGTCGCGAACCAGGCCCAGCAGCTCGCTCAGGAAGTCGGCGTGCGCAAACGGGCCGAGTCCGATCTGTTCGGCGCCAAAGAAGCCGCCGAGGCCAGCAACCGCGCTAAGAGCGAGTTCCTGGCCAACATGAGTCACGAAATTCGCACCCCGCTCACCGGCATCCTCGGCTTCACCGACGTGCTGCTCTCCGGCGGCGACGACGGCGACATCGGCAAACGCCACGAATACCTCACCACCATCCAGGCCAGCGGACAGCACCTGCTCGGCCTCATCAACGACATCCTCGACCTCTCGAAGATCGAATCCGGCCG
>JANOIK010000560.1:0-1907 GCA_031407585.1 Planctomycetota bacterium
GCTGCGATCCCCCAGATGCACCACGCCGATGTGCGGCACAATCTCCGGCAAGTTCGCCAGCACGCTCGCATCATGCCCGAAGTGGTAGGCGTCGAACACCAGCTTCAGAAATGGCGTATCGAACCGCTCGATAAACGCTACGGTCGCTTCCAGCTCCGTGAGGAACGTCCACTCCTGCGCGCATGCTGGATGCATCGGCTCGATGGCGATCGCCACCTCGACGTCGGCCGCGAAGTCGAGCAGCTGCTCGATCGCCATCCGCAGCAGCCGCTCGGCATGGGTGAGGATGTGATTGTTGCGCCCGCCGGGATACACCACCAAGCAGCCGGCGCCCATCGCCCCGGCCAGCCGCAACGCGTGAGCCGCGTCGCTCACGCTCTCTTCGAGCGTGTGCCCGTCGTTGCCCGTGAAGCCGCCGGCCCACGTGAGGTTCGTCACCTTCAGGCCGCTCTCGGCAATCAGGTCGACGCCTTGTTCTTCGCCGTGATCGGTCAACTTGCGGCGCCAGACGCCGATGCCTTCGTAGCCCGCGGCCACGTAGCGGCGAATGTCTTCTTCCAGCGACCACCGAAAGGTGGTCACCTCGTTCATCGACAAGATCGGCATAGTTCGCGTCGCGTTGAGCGCCTGCGCAACATGAAGTCCTCGTCAGGCGCGACTGCGGAATCTCAAGCCATGCCGCGCGAGAGCGCGGCGGCACTGAGCAAGCCGCGTGAGTATGCTCCATCGCCGCGACGATGTAAACCTGTTTGCAGAAAGTTGCGTCACCCCTGCGCGGCGCGCGTTCCAGCGCCGCCGTTGCGCGTCGCGAGACTCGCCCAACCGCGCCGCGAGCGTTCTCCACTCCGCCTACTTTCCCCCGCTAGCGTGTCGCGGTTGCGACGCCGCGCGGTAAGAATCGGCACGCTTTTTCCACGCCGCCGCGTCGCGTGGCATCGTATTCGCGGCGCTGCGAGGGGGCCGATTCTCCCCGCGCGTTATCAAAAACCCCCTCTCAAATGCAAATTCCCCGCCGCGAGCCGGATTTTAGTTGCTCCCCGCCGCGAAATTGCTATCGTGGACCACCAGCAACCGCCGATCGCGTGCAACCGCGCCGCCGCGATCGAACGGAGCTGCTGCGCGCCGCGCGCCCGGTCGCGCTGCCTAATCGCCCCAGCGTCGAACTCATACGGCGTCGAATTCACACGGCGTCGAACTCGCTCGGCGCCCTTGCCGCAGAGAAAGCGGCGCAGAGCCCCGCCACCGGGGCGGATCGGCGGTCAAGTGCGTTGATGGCCATTCGACTGCTTATCGCCGACGATCACGAAGTGGTGCGAGCGGGCCTCAGGACCCTGCTTGCCGACGCCAGCGATATTCAAATCGTCGCCGAAGCCACCAATGGCGAAGAGGCCGTCCGCCTGGCCCAGCGCCACCGTCCTCAGGCCGTTTTGCTCGACGTCCGCATGGTCGGCGGCGACGGCCTCGCGGCCCTCGGCCAGCTCCGGGAGAACCTGCCCGGCCTCCCGGTCGTCATGTTCAGCTCGTATGACAATCCCACGTACATCGCCCGCGCCCACGCCCTCGGCGCCTCGGGGTATCTGGTGAAAAGCGCGGGGCGCGAAGAGATCATCGCCGCCATCCGCCACGTCGTCTCCGGCGAAACGCTGTGGTCGCGCGAGGGCCTGCGTCGGGCCTCGCTCGCCGCCGCCACTGCCCGCGCCGGGCTCGAAGGCGATTCCGCACTCACCAAGCGCGAGACGGAAGTGCTGAAGCAGCTTGCACTCGGTCTGAGCAACAAAGAAATCGCCCAGGCTCTCGACATCAGCTACGAGACGGTCAAAGAGCACGTCCAGCACATCCTGCGAAAACTGGGCGTTGCCGACCGAACCCAAGCCGCCGTCTGGGCCGTGCGCAAGGGCCTCGCGTAA
>JANOIK010000564.1:0-1813 GCA_031407585.1 Planctomycetota bacterium
TCGACATCGAGCGCCGCAACGGCGGCCCACTGCAGCGGGTGAGGGGCGCACACGAACGTGTACTGCTGCAGCATCGTCATCTTGTCGATGAGCGCCGCGGGCCCGTGCACCCAGCCGAGCCGCCAGCCGGTGACGCCCCAGGACTTACTAAAGCCGTCGACGACGATCGTGTCCGGGTTCCACGTGGCGGGGGAGGGCAGGGGGGCGTCGTAGCAGAAGAGGCGGTAGATTTCGTCGCTGAGCAGCGCGATGTTGTGTTTGGCGGCGAGCTCCGCTAAGCCGCGAGCGGCGGATTCGTCGGCGACGACGCCGGTGGGGTTGGCCGGGCTGTTGAAGAGGATGAGCTTGGTGCGCGGCGTGATCGCGGCTTCGACCTTGGCGAGGTCGATCTGGAAGTCGGGATACGTGTCGACATACACGGCCACGCCGCCGACCATCGCGACCAGCGCGGGGTACATGACGAAGTAGGGGTCGAAGATGATCACCTCGTCGCCGGGGTCGACGAGCGCGAGCATCGCGAGGACGAGCGCGCCGCTGGTGCCGCTGGTGACCAACACGCGGCGGTCATCTTGCTTGTACGCGGCGTCGACCATGGCTTGCAGCTTCTCGCGCAGCGGAGCGATGCCTTGCGTTTGGCTGTAGCCATTCTTGTCGCCGTGGATCGCCTCGGCGGCGGCCTGCTTGACGGCGTCCGGCACGGGGAAGTCGGGTTGACCGATCGAGAGGTTGATCGGGTTCGTCATCTTCGCGGCGAGGTCGAAGACCTTCCGGATGCCGGAGCTATCGAACTGCGCCGTGCGTTGGGCGAGCCAGGGGTGGGACATGGGAAGGGTTTAGGGTTCAGAGGGGGAGAGGTTAGGAGGTCAGAGGGGAAGAAAGGGTTCAGGGTTCAGATTTTGGATTTTGTACGCAAACTGGGGAAATCGCATTGATGGTGACAAAATTCGCGAATTTTGAGCGGGCGATGTGCGAATCGACGCGAGAAATCAGGCGTTGCCGTGGTTGGCTGCGCTCCAATAGTCGTTGGTTTTTGGAATTTCTTGTTTGGCAGAATTGGGGGATGAAACGTGGATTGCGATTGTTTCGCAGCGCTTCGCCGCGTCCCGTTTGCGGGGCAATCGCGAAGGAACGTAACGTGGCTTTTTGTCCACGTCACCATACTAGCAAAGCGCGCGGCCCAAAACTAGTACAGCAGGAACTTTTTTTGAGAATCGCCGGAGACGGCTCTAGCGCGTGGTATTCCGGTTGCACGCTAGTAGCGAAGGTTGGCGCCGAATATGGGAGGCCTTCCCTCGCGGACTTTTTGCGCCCAGATGTCGAGTCGGTCCTTATGGCACATCGCCGCGCTACAGGGCAATTCGACCGAGTGCTGCCTACTGCTTTTCGCACAGCTCGGCGAGGCGCAACTCGACCTGGAGGAGCTTTTCACGCGTGTTGAACTCGGCCTGCTCGATGCGGTAGGAGAGCCAGTAGACGGCGGCGCCAATGAGGAAGGCGAGGCCATTGGCGATCATCATGAGGCCCTGGAGCCGATCCTTCGCGGTCATGCCGACGAGCAGGAAGAAAACCATCATGAGGATGGTGAATATCCAGACCATGGCGGCGATGCGGCGCGCGTCGAGACGGAGGTCGAGAGCGCCGCGCCAGCAAATGCGAGCCGCCACGATAGCCCACGCGAGGCCGAAAAGCGTTCCGACGGCAAGGCCGCCGCGGGCCAACGGAGGGAGAGTCGGCTCTGTGATCGCGAGGGAGGCGCAGACGGCGCCGCTGACCAGGGCGCTTACCGCGACGAGGCCGAAGATAGAGCGGCGCG
>JANOIK010000584.1:0-5207 GCA_031407585.1 Planctomycetota bacterium
GGCGCCGCTCGCTTGGCGGGGCGTCGTTCACGATGACGCCGCGGCGCCCATGCTTCCCGCGAATGCCAGCGTTACAGGTTCACGCGCGCTCGCGCAAAGCCTTTGCCCATCTCAAATGTGCGACTTCGGCACGGGACCTGCATTGTCACTCTCCCGACTCGCCCACGGATGTGGGGTCTTACCAAGGAGGGTAATTCCATGCGTCGCCAACTGAACCTTCTGGTCCTGATTGCGTGTGCGGCCTGCGGTGGATGCCGAAGTGCGGAAGTGACTGTCAACTATCCGATCGCAGGAGTCTACGTCGCCGCGAAGTTCGAAGCGAAGGATCCGGCGGTCAAGCCGATCGTCGTCGCGAAGGTGACGACCGAAGTCGCCGCGTCGGACGAGTCGAAGGATGACGCGCCGACGGTCACTCGCTAGAAGCCAAAGTGAGCCGCGGCGTGCAGCTTCGCTTGCTCGTCTTCGACCAGCCCTTCGATCAGCGCGGGATCGAACATGTGATCGCGCGTCAGGTGCTCCCAGTTGGTCATGCCGCTGACCGTTGCCTCGGGCACGGTGATCGTTCGCAGCCAGAGGCGAAGCTCGTCGGCGTGTAGGCTTCGCAGCCATCTACTCGGCGGGAGGCCGTGGCGTGAGCGACGCGTTTCGGTGGCGTGGTGGTCGGAGTGCTTGATGGCCGCGAGGACGACTGCCTCGGCGTCGGGTTCCGTGTTCGCCAGTCGCAGCGCCTGCGGCGCCAGCGATTCGTCGAGATAGCCCTCCTGGTCGGCGTAGTGCTCGCCGTTCGATTTGCTCCTCGGCGTCGTGATGCCCGAGAGCGTCCACTTGCCGTTGATGAGCGTCTCGCGCTCGAACCACTGCCAGGCACTGTTCCCGGCCGCATGCCAATGCACGGGCAGCTTGGCATCCAGTTTTGGCAGCGCGGCGTGCAGCGGCTCGCCGCCGCTCATCGCGGCGGCGGCCAGCCGGTCGAGCCCCGCCAGGTTCAATCGCTCCGATAGCGTGAACAGGCCGAAGCCTATCCAAAAGGTAAACCGCCGACGCGACACCATGTTCGCGATCCTCGCTAGCCAGCGTGTGAATCCGTGGACCATTCCGTCCGCCACGATAATTCTGCGCGATCCGCGGCATCGGCGCCGTCGCGCGATCGTACGAATCCGCGCCGTCGCCGGGGCCCGTGGTCGTCGCACGCGTTGCAATCGGCAAGGTCGCCGCCTCGGGCGTCAGTCCGCCGCAATCTTGAGCACGACCGCCATCGAATTTGCCGCGGCGCCGTCCACCGAGATGGTCAGGCCGGAATCATCGTGGGCCCACTTTTGCGATCCACCGCCATGCATCGAAACGTCACTCACGCCAACGTCGGCGCCCGCCTCGCCCTTGCCGAACGACCGCAGCGTGATCTCGCCGGCCTCGCCCGGCGCGCCAAGCAGGATTGCGTAAATCGTCTTGCCGTCCTTGCTGCGCGTGTAGCGAACGTCGGCGGCCGAATACGCGAGTTCCAAAAACTTCCGTTCATCGCGGAACCCGCCCTCGGGCTCCTTCGTCGGCCCCTCGCCGTACGTAAGCCACGGCCGCGTGCCGTAAATCGCCTCGCCGTGGCTGCCGAGCCAGGCGCCCAATTCCTTAAGCACCTGCCGCTGGTCGGCTGGAATCTCGCCGTCGGCCTTGGGCGAAATGTTGAGCAGGACAATGCCGTTCTTCGCGACCGTGTCGATCACCGAATGCAGCACCTGGGCGGTTGACTTCACCCGCAGGTCTTGCGTGTAACACCAACTGCCGGTGCTGATCGTGTCGTCGGTCATCCACACGCGATCCGACAACCCGCTGGTCCGCGACTTTTCGTGGTCGAGCACCGTGAAGTCGATCGGCAGGTCGTCCTGCTTGCGGACGATGACCACCTCTTTGCCCCACTTCTTCGCTTGATTCAAGTAGTAGGCGCAGAACGCCTGACGGTCGGATGCGGGCACTTCGTCGAGCCACGAATCGAACCACACGATGTCGGGCTGGTAGGCGTCGACCACTTCGCGGAGCTTCGCCTGCCACATCGCCAGAAACTTTTCGCGTGGCATGTCGCCGTAGAGAAACGCCCGATCGGGATCCTCGAGCGCCGCAGGAAAGTCGAGCTTCACGCGATCATAGTGGCCGGTCCACTGGCCGTCCTTTTCCCACCGGTTATTGCGGTCGTGGTGGAATGTCGTGATCAGCCGCATATCACGCTGCCGAATCGCGGCGGCGAGCTCGCCCAGCACGTCGCGTTTGGGGCCGCGATCGAGCGCGTTCCACGGCGTCACCTTGCTCGCCCACATGGCGAAGCCGTCGTGGTGCTCGGCCACCGGCCCAGCAAAGCGGGCGCCTGCTTCTTGAAACAGGTCCGCCCACTCGTTGGCGTCGAACTTTTCGGCCCGAAACTGGTCGACGAACTTGTCGTAGCCGTACTCGACCGGGTCGCCGTAGGTTTCGACGTGATGCCGGTAGACGTGGCTTTCCTTCACGTGCATGTCGCGGGGGTACCACTCGCTACCGTAAGCGGGGACCGAGTAGACGCCCCAGTGGAAGTAAATGCCGATCTTTGCGTCCTGAAACCACTCGGGCGCGGGGTCGTGCTTGCCGAGCGACTGCCAGGTGGGTTCGAACGGCTCCTGAGCGGAAGCGCGGGGGAGGGCGGCGATGCTGAGCAATGACGCCAGGCAGAGCGTAACAAAGAGTGGCATGCGTGGGATCATGTGGTCTAACTCCAGAACCTCCGGTCGAGCATTCGGTAGTTCACCGCCTCGCCGACGTGCTCTTGGCGGATCGACTCGGCAGAGTCGAGATCGGCGATCGTGCGGGCGACGCGCAGGATCTTGTCGTGAGCGCGGGCCGACAGGCCAGCTTCGTTCACGCTCGACTCGAGCAGGTCGCGGCTCGGCGCGTCGAGCTGGCACACCTGCCGCACCTGCCGGCTGGTCATCTGGCCGTTGGTTTGCTTGGCCGCGTTGCCGAACCGCTCGGTCTGCCGGGCGCGAGCGGCCGACACTTGCTCGGCCATCGTGCGGCTGTCGGTGCCTCGCGGGCCGTCGGCCAGTTCCTTGAACGGCACCGCGGCGACTTCGATGTGGATGTCGATGCGGTCGAGCAGCGGGCCGCTGATTTTGGACATGTACCGCTCGATTTGCGGCACGGTGCAGTGGCACTCCCGCCGCGGATCGCCGCGAAAGCCGCACGGGCACGGGTTGAGGGACGCCAGCAGCATGAAATCCGCGGGAAACTCCGTCGCCCGCAGTGCCCGGCTGATCGCCACCGATCCGTCTTCCAGCGGTTGCCGCAGCACCTCGAGCGTCGTGCGATTGAACTCGGGCAGCTCGTCGAGAAATAGCACGCCGTTGTGGGCGAGGCTGATCTCGCCGGGGGAGGGCGTCGATCCGCCGCCAACCAGGCCGGCGTTCGAGATCGTGTGATGCGGCGCCCGGAACGGCCGGCGAACCATCAGCGGCCGACCCGGCGGCAGTTTGCCCATCGCGCTGTAGATGCGACTCGTTTCGATCGACTCCTCGGCGGTGAGCCGTGGGAGGATCGAGGGCATGCGCTTGGCGAGCATCGTCTTGCCGGCGCCCGGCGGCCCGACCATCAGTAGGTTGTGACTTCCAGCGGCCGCGATCATCACCGCCCGCTTCGCCATCTCCTGTCCACGCACGTCGGCGAAGTCGTCTTCGTACGTCCCAAGCTCTTCAAACAGCTCCGCGTTGCGGCAGGGTGCGGGCTCGATGGCGAGTTGTTCGACGAGGAACGCCGCGGCTTCGGTGAGGGAGTTCACCGGGATCACTTCGACGCCGTCGACGACGGCGGCTTCGTCGGCGTTGGCTTGTGGTACTAACATGCCGCGGAGACGGCAGCCCGCTGAAGCGGGCCGCGCCGTGGCCATCGCCATCGAGAGGGCGCCTTTCACTGGCCGCATCGAGCCATCGAGGGCGAGCTCGCCGACGATCGCGTAGCGGTCGAGCAGGTCGGCGGCGATCTGCCCGCTGGCGGCGAGTAGGCCGAGCGCGATTGGCAGGTCGAAGGACGATGCCTGCTTGGGCAGCTCGGCAGGCGCCAGGTTAATGACGACGCGGTTCGAGGGGAGGATGAATCCGCTGTTGACGATGGCCCGTTCGATGCGGTGGATGCTCTCCTTCACGGCTTGCTCGGGCAGGCCCACCAGGACGGTCTTAGGGAGGGCGGCGTACGAGACGTCGACCTCGGCGACGACCGGCAAGGCGTCGATGCCCAGGAGCGAGAAGGTGTGGAGCTTGGCGAGCATGGGGGCTAGTTTAGCAAGGGGGAAGGCGGAGGGGGGAAGGCGGAAGGGAGTAGAGATTGTGGAGGGAGACAGGGGAATTTTGTCACTGTTTGGCGGGAATCGCATGAGGTGCGCCAAAATTCGGGAATTTTGGCGCGGTCGACGGGCGGCGGACGCGGCGTTTTTCGAGAGTTGGAGCATGGGACGTCACGCACAATTCGGGCGATTTTGGTCAAAACGCCTCAGGTCGCGCAGCGCTATCGAGCGGCCACGTTCCAACTCGGCCATGAGCTTCTCGAAGTCGCCTTCTGAGGCGGTCAGCGTGTCGAAGGGCCCCTTGGACATCGTCAACCGGGAGCGCTCGACGGCCGTCAGGCTGCGCATGGCCTTGTAGGCGGCGACCATCAGCCGGCGGCAGATGTGTTCGCGCAACTGGTCGTCTTCGATGTCGTCGACGGCGGATTCGATGACGGCGTCGACCACCGCGTGCAGCTCAGCCGGCTTGCACACGCCGGCGCCGCGGCGGTCGAACTTTTCGGGGCCGGTGCGCTCCAGCAGCCAGGCGGCCGCGCGCCAGTGGCTTTTGGCGGCGTTTTGCAGGGCCTGCAGTGGGGTGAGCTGGGCGCGGACCTCGGCATTGCGAAGCTCCTTGCGGAATTCTTCGTTGCGCAGGCCCTCGCGGCGAATGGTGTGGGTCGAGCAGCCGACATACCGGGCGGCGGCGGCCAGGCTGGCGCCGGCGGCGATCAGGGCACAGACTTGGCCGCGTTTGACGTCATCGAGCGTGTGCGGACGGCCGGCGTTGGACATGGGAGCCTCCGGGTGAGAGGGTGGCTGTAACACGTGTACATTGTATCATTTAGTGTGGTAATGTCAATGTACGGAAAATGGGCCACCCCACTTCAGGACGGTAAATGCCGGCAAGGGCGAACGGCGGAGCGGCGGACGA
>JANOIK010000621.1:0-1893 GCA_031407585.1 Planctomycetota bacterium
GACCATCCCCATCGCCGAGCTCGCCGCGGGCCTCGAGCGGCCCGAGCAGTTCTGCGGCCTGCACTTCTTCAACCCTGTGCGCCAGATGCCACTGGTCGAGGTGATCCGCGGCCGCGCCACCAGCGACGACACCGTGGTCACCGCCGTCGCCTACGCCCGCCGGCTCGGCAAGTCGCCGATCGTGGTGAACGACGGCCCCGGGTTCGTCGTGAACCGCGTGCTGCTGCCGTACATGAACGAGGCGCTGCTGCTGCTCGAGGAGGGCGCCACGATCAAGCAAGTCGACCGCGCCGCGACCGCGTTCGGCATGCCGATGGGCCCGATCGCGCTCTACGACACCGTTGGACTCGACGTGGCCGTTCACGCCGGCGGCGTCCTGCAGGCGGCGTTTCCCCAGCGCGTTCAGCCGTCGACGATCATGCCCGCGATGGTCGAGGCGGGCCGACTCGGCAAAAAGGCGGGCCGTGGGTTCTTCGACTACGGCGGCAAGAAAAAAGACCGCGGCGAAGAGAGCGCAGAAGCCGCCAAGATCATCGCCGCCAACCGCCGCGGCGAAAGGAAATTCAGTGGCGAAGAGATCACCGACCGCCTCTTCCTGCCCATGCTGCTCGAAGCGACCCGTGTCCTGGAAGAGGGCGTCGCCACGAGCGCCCGCGACGTCGACCTCGCAATGATCTTCGGCACAGGCTTTCCCCCTTTCCGCGGCGGCCTGCTTTTCTGGGCCGACCAACTCGGCGCTGCCGCGATCGTCGAAAAGCTCAAACCCTACGCTTCGCTCGGCGAACGATTCCAGGCCACGGCGCTGCTCCAGAAAACCGCGAAGACAGGAAAGAAATTCTACGATTCCTAACACACGCCATTTCCACTCACTCTTTTTCGTGTGATTCGTTCCATTCGTGGTTAAAAACAGAGAACCACGAATGACACAAATATCACGAATGGGGAGGGAGTGCTGAGACGCTCGTTATGAAAACTCCCGTCATCATTGATTGTTGTCGCACGCCGATCGGCCGCGCTCATGCGGAGCGCGGCGTGTTTCGCGACGTGCGGTCCGACGATCTGGCCGCCACGGTCATCCGCGCGCTTGTTGAGCGCACCGGCATCGATCCAGTCGCAATTGAAGACGTGGTTCTCGGCTGCACGCAGCAGCAACGGGAGCAGGGGTTTAACGTCGGTCGCATCGTTTCGCTGCTTGCCGGCCTGCCCGCCAAAACCGCCGGCGCCACGATCAATCGACTCTGTGGCAGCAGCCTCCAGGCGCTCAACCAAGCGGCCCACTCGATCGCGGCCGGCGCCGAGGATGTGCAAATCGTCGGCGGGCTGGAGCACATGCACCACATCGCCATGGACGCCGGCGTCGACTTCAATCCCAAACTCTTTCGCGGCACGAGCAAGGGCGCCCTGCACATGGGCTTCACCGCCGAGTTCCTCGCTCAAACGCAAGGCATCGACCGCCCCGCGCAGGACGAATTCGCCCTGGCCAGCCACGAGAAGGCGGCCGCCGCGACCGACGCGGGCGAATTCTTGAGCGAGATCATCCCCGTCTGGGGCCGCGACGAGTCCGGCGCCCGCGCCCTCATCCGCGAAGACCAGTGCATTCGCCGCGACTCGACGCTCGAGGCTCTCGCCACGCTCGACCCCGCGTTCATGCCCAAGATCGGCACAGTACCGCGGGCAACAGCTCGCCGCTGAACGACGGCGCCGCGGCCTTGCTCATGATGAGCGACGCCCGCGCTAAGGAACTCGGCCTCACGCCGCGCGTAAAGGTGCTCGCCACCGCCGTCGCAGGCGTCGACCCCAGTGTCATGGGCACAGGCCCCGTGCCCGCGACGCAGCTCGCCCTCAAGCGCGCCGGCGTGAAACTGGCGAACATCGACCTCGTCGAGCTCAACG
>JANOIK010000664.1:0-6289 GCA_031407585.1 Planctomycetota bacterium
TTTTTTGTCTCTTGCCACTCGCGGTACTGGCGCCCCGCCTCGTAGTCGAGGGCCCGCTCTACCGCGCGGAAGCTGTTCATGTTCTTGATTTCGACAATCGGCGTGGCGACGATTTTGCCGTCGACCTCGATGTGGAGGTTCACGTTGCCATCGACGCGGAGGCTCCCCTCCTGCATGTTGCAGTCGGAGACGCCGATGTAGGTGAGCAGCAGCTTCAGCTCTTGCAGAAAGGCCTTCGCCTCGGCCGAACTGCGGAGATCGGGCTGGGTGACGATCTCGAGGAGCGGCGTGCCAGTGCGATTGAGGTCGATCTCGCTGTCGGCGCGGCCGGCGGCCTCATCGTGCACACTCTTGCCGGCGTCTTCTTCTAGATGGGCGCGGATGATGCCGACGCGCTTCGGCTCAAAGCGGTCCTTGGAATCGGTGCGTTCTTTGGGGGAAATATCGAGGGCGCCGTCGACGCTCATCGGCAGGTCGTACTGGCTGATTTGGTACCCCTTGGGCAGGTCGGGGTAGTAGTACTGCTTGCGGTCCCACTTGGTGAACTCGGGAATCGCGCAGTTGAGCGCCACCGCCGTGCGGAGGGCGAGGGCGTACGCCTCGCGGTTCATCACCGGCAGCGTCCCCGGCATGCCGATGCAAACCTGGCACGTCTGGGAGTTTGGCTCGGCGCCAAACTGCGTGCTGCAGCGGCAGAACAGCTTGCTGTTGGTCGCAAGCTGGACGTGGACTTCGAGGCCGATGACGGTGGCGTAGGGTTGGGACATGGGAGGGAGTTGCCCGCGAAATACGCGAAAGGACGCGAAAAAAGAACGGAGAAAGCGTAAGAAAAAAGAGAGTGAGAAAGGGGAACACTGAGCTTTCGCTTAGCTTGGTCGAGCTCTCGTGGTGAGGGCGATTCGTTCGTATTCGATTTTGGGGTAGTGGCCGAAGTTGATGAGAAGGCCAAGGGGTTTGCGGACGGCGTGCAGGTAGTTGAGGACTTGAGCGCGGAACGCGTCGTTAAGGGCGGACACGGCTTTGATTTCCAGGATGATTTGACCGAAGCAAACAAAGTCTGGCTGATAATGCTGCGTTAGTTGGCGGTCTTTGTAGGCCAGGGCGACCGCTGGTTTTGAAATGAAGGGAATGGACTGCAAACCGAACTCAATTTCTAGGCACTCCTGATAGACCGACTCCAGGAATCCACATCCCATGTGTTTGTAAACCTCAAAGCAAGCCCCCATGATGCGATAACTCTCGTCTGGCAAAATCAGCTCGCTCATCGAAGTTCCCTTTGCAGTTGTTTTGTCTGTTTATGATTTCTCTTTTTTCGCGTCCTTTCGCGTGTTTAGCGGGCACGTCCTAGTGCGCCAACTGCGGGCGGCGGGTGTGGTGTTTGGTGGTTTGTTGGAACATGTGGGCGGCGCGGAGGAGGCGGTCTTCTTCCAGCGGCGGGGCCTGGAGTTGCATCCCGATCGGCAGGCCGGATTTCGTCAGGCCGCAGGGGATGCTGATCGCCGGGATGCCCGCGAGGTTGGCGCTCACGGTGTAGAGGTCGACCAGGTACATCGCGAGCGGGTCGTCGACCATTTCGCCGAGCTTGAACGCGGGGCCGGCGGTGACGGGGCCGACGATGAGATCGACTTGCTCGAATGCGGCGTCGAAGTCGCCGCGGATGAGGCGGCGCACCTTCAGGGCCTTCAGATAGTACGCATCGTAGTAGCCGGCGCTCAGGGCGTATGTGCCGAGCATGATGCGGCGCTTCACCTCGGGGCCGAAGCCTTCGGCCCGCGTGCGGCGATACATGCGGACGAGCGAGGTGTCGAGGTTATCGAGCGCGGGGCCGCCGCCGTCGGCTTCGAGCGCCTTCCGCTCGGCGGCGAGTTCGGCGAGCATCTCGGCCTGATCGGTGCGGTAGCCGTAGTGGGCGCCGTCGTAGCGGGCGAGATTGCTCGACGCCTCGCTGGGGGCGATCACGTAGTACGCCGCAACGCCGTACTTGCTGTGCGGGAGCGACAGGTCGCGAATTTCGGCGCCCATGGTTTGGTACGTCCCGATGGCGTCCTGCACGGCGCGCTCGACCTCGGGGTCGAGCCCCGCGGCGAAGTGCTCGCGAACGACGCCGAGCTTGAGGCCCGCGAGCGGTTGGTCGATGGTTTGCGAGTAACGCGGCGTGGGGCGATCGAGCGACGTGGCGTCGCGGGCGTCGTGCCCGGCGATGGCTTCGAGCAGCAGCGCCGCGTCGCGGGCGGTGTGTGCCATCGGGCCGACCTGGTCGAGACTGCTGGCGAACGCGACGAGGCCGTAGCGGCTGACGCGGCCGTAGGTGGGCTTCAGGCCGGTGATGCCGCAGAGGCCGGCGGGTTGGCGGATCGAGCCGCCGGTGTCGGTTCCGATCGCGAGCGGCGCCATGCTGGCGGCGACGCACGCGGCCGACCCGCCGCTGGAGCCGCCGGGCGTGCGCGCCCGGTCCCACGGATTGCACGTGGGTTGGAACGCGGAGTTCTCGGTCGAGCCGCCCATGGCGAACTCGTCCATGTTCGTGCGGCCCAGCAGCACGGCGTCGGCGGCTTTGAGGCGCTCGACGACAGTCGCGTCGTACGGCGGGCGGAACTGCTCGAGCATGCGCGAAGCGCATGTGGTGAGCGAGTCGCGGTCGCAGAGCACATCCTTCACCGCCACCGGCACGCCGGCGAGAACGCCGAGCGGCTTGCCCGCGGCGCGCTTGCGATCGACGGCCGCGGCCTGAGCGAGTGCTCGGTCGGCGTCGATGCGCAGGAAGGCGCCGATGGTTGCATCGTGCGCGGCGATGCGGTCGAGAAATGCCTGCGTGACCTCGATGGACGACGCTTCGCCGCGGGCGAGCAGGTCGGCGAGTTCGCTCGCGGTGCGCTCAGTGAGTGACATCGGCTAGTCGCCCAGGACGGCGGGAACGAGGTAGCCGCGGCCGTTGTGGCGGGGCGCGGTCGCGAGGGCCGCCTCGCGGGGCAGGCTCGGCTGCACGGCGTCGTCGGCGAACACGTTGGTGATTTCGACGGCGTGCGCCATCGGTTCGACGCCCTCGGCGTCGACCTCGCCGAGCTGGTCGACGTAGCCGACGATGGCGCCGAGTTGGGTCGTCATGGCGTCGAGCTCCTGCGCGCTAAGCCGCAAGCGGGCGAGGAGCGCGACTTTTTCGACGTCGGCACGCGTGAGAGCCATCGCGGCGATCCTGCCGTTAGACGCGGTTACGCCTTGGCGGGCGCCTGGGGCACGCGGAACGGCGCGTGGCGGACCGTCTTGTTCACCGCGCCGCTGCGGAGGCACTGAACGCACACGTTCATCGCCTTGTTCGTGCCGCTGTTGGTCGTGACGTGGACGCGCTGCAGGTTCGGCTTGAACTTGCGGCGGGTGATGCCGGTGATCTTGGTGCCGACGCCGCCCAGGTACTTCTGCTTACCGCGGATGGTCACCTGATTGCCTATTTGGGCGGTCTTGCCGCACACTTCGCAGTGCTTTGCCATGTCCGGTCCTGAATCGAAGGAACTGTGTAACGGAGCGGGGGCGGCTGAAGGGGCTCGCCTTATCTCTCACGTGGGAAACGACTTAGTATACCGATGCCGGCGAGGCTTGCAACCGCGGCAAGAGGGCCGATTGCAGCGGTTTTTCCGGCGGGGGCGAGCCAAGGGGCGTGAATCGGCGGCCGCGGCGGCGGGGGCTCCTGCGAGACGCTCGCCGCGGCCTACCTTTTAACTCTGGATTTCTCGCAATCTCTCGCCAAGTTCGCGCCATGCCCACGCCGCTGGAACGTACTTTCGAAGCCCTCGCGCGCAGTCGCAACGACGCGGCCACGGCCGTGCTGTTGGCGGCGCTCGGCTCGCCGGATCGGGCGGCTTCGGAAGGCGCGGTGCTCGCGACGGTACGGCGGCATTCCAAGGCGGGGCACCTGGCGGTGCTGCGGCGGTGGAACACGCTTTCGCCGGAGCTGAAGAAGGCGGTCGACGAAAGCGAAGGTCGCATGGGCGGCGCGCTGCACGATGCGCTGCTGAGCGCCGACGACCAATTGTTCGCCAACGCGTGCGAAGTGGCGCACGAATCGGGCGAGTACGATCTGGCGCCGGCGCTGATCATGGTGGCCGAACTGCCGGATCCCGTGCGGAGTTCGGCCGCGACGCGGCTGATTGCGGAGATGGTCGAGCGGCTCGCGCACGCGACCTCGAGCGAGGAGCCCGGTGGCTATAGCCGGCACCCGGAGACGATTCGCAAGAGCGTGCTCGAGAGCCTGGAGCGGTCGATCGAGCGGTACGCCGTTCACGGCCGCCGGGAGCTGGTCGAAGCCTTCGTGGTGCTGGCCGGGGCGGACAGCCCCGCGCTGCGATCGATCCTCGAGATGCCGCACCACTCGTGCCACCAGACGGTGGTCGACATGCTAAACCTGAGCACGACGCCGGATGTGCTGGCGGTGCTCGTCTCGTACATGACTACGCAGGATGCGCCCGCGGCAATGCGCACGGTCGCGGCGCGGCGGACCGATGCGCCGTTCGTGATGGCGCTCCTGAGCATGGAGCTGGCGCCGCCCAGCCCGCTGCTGTCGAAGAACGTGAACCGCATCAAGTCGTTCGCGTGCCTGGCGTCGGCGGAGTCGGTGTGCAAGCGACTCGCGCCCGCGAGCCAGGCGGCGGCCATGCGGCTGGTGGCGATGTGCGGCGCCGGCGACGAGGCGAAGCTCGACTTCGCGGCGGCACTCTTGGCCCGCGGATCGGAACTCGCTCGCGTGGCGGCGTGCGAAGCGCTCGCCGGAATTTCGGGGCAGCGATCCAACGATCTGGTGCTCGCAGCGCTGGCCGACGAAGACGGCGACGTGCAGGCGGCGGCCACGCGGCAGCTTCGCGACCGCCACATCCCGGGCACCATGGCGAAGCTCATCGCCCTGGTGAGCAGTCCCCACGCCGCGGTGCAGTCGGCGGCGCGCGAGGCGCTCACGGAGTTCTCGTTCGAGAACTTTGTCGCGCGGTACGAAACACTGGACAACGACGTTCGACGGCAGACCGGCGCCCTGGTGGCGCTCGTCGACGTCGACGCCCCGCTGCGACTGCGGCAAGAAATGGAAAGCCTGGTGCGACGCCGCCGGCTGCGGGCGATCGAACTGGCCGAGGTCATGGGCCTGACGCCCAAGGTGGCCGACGTATTGGTCGAGCGGCTCGCCGACGAAGATCACATGGTGCGGGCCGCGGCCGCTGGCGCGCTGTCGGAGTGCACGGCGCTCGACGTGCGCGACGCGCTGCTGGCGGCGCTGGGCGACCAGAGCTTCGCGGTGCAATCGGCGGCGCGAGAAAGCTTGCGAGTGCTCGGCGTGGAAGTCGCGGCTGGCTCCGGCCCTCAGGAATTCGCGTAACAATGTTCGCTAACCTCACACCACTTTTGGCGCAGGTCTACCGCGAGGAACTGGGCCGCGGGTTTCGCGGGGCCACCTCGCAGTTGCACTGGACCGACGTGCTGCCGTACGTCGCCGCCGCCGTGGCGGCGGGCGTGGGTTGGGGCGTCTTTGCGTACGTGAAGCGGCGCAACGACATGACGGAGCGCTGCAGCGATCCGCACAAGCTGTTTCGCGAGCTGAGCCAGGTGCACAAGCTGGAGCGCAATCACCGGCGGCTGCTCTTGCAGTTGGCGAGTGCGCTGAAGTTCGCCCAGCCGGCGCAAGTCTTCGTGACCCCCGCGGCGTTTGAACCGAGCCGTTTGCCCGCGGAGCTTCGCAGCCGCGCGGCGGAGTTGACTTGGCTGCGCCAGCGGCTGTTCTAAGCGGCGAATGGAGCCGTCTTGGGTGGCATGCTCTCGTCTGCGTGAGCATGTCCGATCCGCACAGAACATGCTCACGAGGACGAGAGCGTGGCACACGGCGCGCTGAAAACTCTCCGGCTCCCTCCCCTCGGCGGGGAGGGGGACGGAGGGTTTCAAAATGCGTGGCTCCTACGCGGGCGACGCACCGCGTGGCCCGCCGGAGTTGCTTGCCACCAGCGGCATCGCGTACACGATCGCCACGACGGCGACCTGGCTCAGCGCGAACGCAGTGAGCCAGAATGTGAGGCCTGAGGTCCAGCCGTAGGCGTGCAGGCCGACGCCGAGTTGATTGACGCCCCACCAGGACCAGGCGACGACGACGTTACCGAGCACCGCGAGAGCCGCGAGACCGCGCTCGCCGACCATCTTTCCCCACCGGGCGTGCAGCACCAGGGCGTTCCACAGGACGATCATCAGGGCGCCGTTCTCCTTGGGGTCCCAGCCCCAGAAGCGGCCCCAAGAATCGTCGGCCCACAGCCCGCCGAGCACC
>JANOIK010000686.1:0-1681 GCA_031407585.1 Planctomycetota bacterium
CCGGCGCCGAAGCTGCCGTACTCGCCGAACGTCGGCCACATGGCGTGGCGACTGGAGAAGGAGTACGGGCACGGGCACCTGGTGGACTGGGGCATCCACCTGATCGACCAGGCGCGGTGGATTCTGGAGGAGACGAGTCCGCGGACGGTGCAGGCCTTCGGGGGCATCACCAATTTCAAGGACAAGATCAACACGCCGGACGTGCTCACGGTGCAGTTCGACTTCGAGCGCTGCCCGGTGGTGTGGCGTCACCGGATTTACGGCGCCGCGGAGATTCATCCGGAGACGGCCAACGGGCTGTTCTTTTACGGCGAGAAGGAGACGGTGTTCGTCACCGACGACCGGTGGATGGTGGCGACGAAGGGTGGGGGCAAGGCGCCGAAGGTGACGGAAGCTCGCGGGGACATGAGCACCGCGCACATGGCGGATTTTCTGACGGCGGTGCGCACGCGCACGGCGCCGGCGGCGCTGGTGACTCCAGCGGAAGGTCATCTCACGACCTCCGCGGTGCAACTGGCGATGATCGCGTACGAGACGGGCGACAAGGTGACGTGGAACGCCGCGGCGGGGACGATTGACGGCAACGCGGCCGCCGAGAAGCTGCTCATGCGGGAGTATCGGGAGCCGTGGAAGCATCCGTGGCGGGGGTGAGGCGGGTTCCTGCATGCCAAGCGTGGTTCACATGCCCACGCGGACGAGGGCATGCCACCCAGATCCGTGGTAGCACTCCGGGGGGTTGCGGGTTGCCCGGCACGCTCCCGAACCGGTAAAGTACGGGTTCTGCCGTGAGCCGTCTTATCGCCCGCCGCGGCATGTCCGCCTGCCAAGGAGCCCCAGCGTGTTTGTTTGCGCGTCGAGTGACTGTTTTCCCGATCTGCCCAAGGATGAGGTTCTGCCCACGCTGGTCGACCTGGAGTTTACCGCGGTCGAGCTGCCGATCCGCAGCGACGCGCGGGCGTGGTGCTCGCCGGAGCTCGTGGCTGAGAGTTTGGAGAAGGCGGTTGAGGCGTTTCGCGATACGCATCGGCTGACGATCGCGGCGTTGGAAGTCGAGCCGACGGGGAAGGGCGCCGAGTATTACAAGCAGTTTGCCGCTTGCTGCAAGCTGGCGAAGGCGCTGAAGGTGGTGCCACTGATCGTGCCCGCCGCGGAGCTGGGCACGCCGTTCAACGAGGAAATCGAGCGGCTGCGCGAACTGGTGAAGATCGCCTCGCTCGAGGGGTGCCAAGTGGCGATGCGGACCGAGATCGGCTGCATGAGCGAGGATCCCGACACGGCGGTCGTGCTGTGCAACAACGTGAAGGGCTTGGGGCTGTCGCTCGACCCCAGTCACTATATTGCCGGGCCGCGACAGGGGCGGGATTTTTCGAAGGTGATTCCGCACGTGTTTCACCTGCGGCTGCGGGACTCGAGCAAGAGCAAGTTGCAAGTCCGCGTGGGGCAGGGCGAGGTCGACTACGGCAAGCTGCTCTCCCAGCTGGAAAAGGTGGGCTACAGCCGGGCGCTGTCGGTGCACATGACGCCGCTGGAAGGGTTCGAACACCGGGCGGAGATGCGGAAGATCCGGCTGTTGCTTGATAGCTTGCTGTGAGGAGCGAGCTTGGGGTGGCTCGCCGTTTCTCTTGGGCCCGAGGGATCAACCGCGGATTACGCGGATTTCGCGGATGAAAGGCGGGGGGAA
>JANOIK010000755.1:0-3843 GCA_031407585.1 Planctomycetota bacterium
GAGGAGCTCGGCAGCACGGGCATCGGCCGCGGCGTCGCCGTGCCGCACACCAAGCACCCCAGCGTTCACGAACTGGTGGGCGCCGTGGCGGTGAGCGAAGAGGGCGTCGACTTCGACAGCCTCGACGGCGAGAAGGTCCACCTGCTGTTCCTGCTGATCTCGCCGCCCGATCGCCCCGGCGATCACCTGCGAGCGCTCGAGAACATCTCGCGGCAGCTGCGGGACGACACGTTCTGCCGCTTCCTGAAGCAGAGCAAGCAGCCGGGCGACGTGTGGCAACTGCTCGAAGAAGCCGACAACAACCAGTTTGGGGGCTAAAGGAAGGCTCTGCGGGCCTTCGGCAATCGGCCTGGCGGCGCGACGAGCCGATCCAACGGGCCGACAGCCGCAGCGAACGCCGATAGCCAGTGAAATGACCGATTCGCCAACCGTTCGACGCACCGTCGTGATCCCCGACAAGGATCCCAACGGCTTCCACATGAGGCCGGCGCAGGTGTTTGTGAAGTTGGCGCTTCGCTACCGATCAAAGATTGAAATCGTGCGGGAAATGATCCGGGTGGACGCCAAGAGCATGTTCGATGTGCTCACGATTGGCGGGTTCCCGGGAGTCGAGATTGCACTCGAGGCCCAGGGCGACGACGCCGAACAGGCGGTCGACGAGTTGGCCCGGTTCATCGAGAGCGGTTTCGAGACCGAAGATACAACGTGCCAGAACCCCGCGCAATAGCGGCCGACCTGCAATCGATGCAGGTGCGACGCAGCGCGCGGCGCGCTCACCGCAATTGCGGCGCGCCTGGCGGGATATTGACGAGTTATTTGGCGCCCCCGCTGCAGCAGCGGACCGGCCAAGCGAACACAGCGATCGAAGTTCCAAGCAGTGCGAGAAACGCCATGCGACGTCCATCATTGACGACGCACAGCAGCCAACCGCGAGCCGGCGACGCCCAGGGCGCCCCGCCTCCCGGCTGTTCTCCCTAACACGACCGGCCTGCCATACGCGGCAAGCCCGGGCGACAACTTCGTAGCGTTTTTGCTGGCCGCCGCGGCACGTTCGGGGCGCCCCACAGCGAGGGCGCTATGGAACGCCTCCAAGGCATCGCGGTTTCCCCAGGCATCGCCATCGGCGAAGCACTGGTGGTCGATAACGAAGGCTTCCGCATTCCGCGGCGGTTCCTTCCGCGCGATGCCGTCGAAGAAGAACTCGAGCGGCTCGACCGCGCAATGGTCGCCGCCGCCGGCGAGGTCGAACGCAACCGCGACCGCGTCGCCGAACAGCTCGGCGACGAGTATGCCGCCATCTTTTCCGCGCATCTGCAGATGCTGCACGATCATCGGCTGCGGTCCGAGATCGAGGAGATGATCCGCACCCGCCACTACTCGCCCGAGTACGCGGTCAGCCGAGCGCTGCGCAAATACGCCAAGGTGTTCCAGTCGCTCGGCGGCGAGTACATGGCCGAGCGGGCCAACGACATCTTCGACATCGAGAAGCGGATCCTGCGGAACCTGCTGGGCTCGAGTCGCGAGGAACTCTCGCAGGTGACCTCGCCCGTGCTGGTGCTCGCCCGCAACCTGACGCCCAGCGAGACGGCGAACCTCAATCCGCAGTTCGTCATGGGCCTGGTCACCGAGGTCGGCGGCCCCGGCAGCCACACCGCGATCGTCGCCGAGGGCCTCGGCATCCCGGCCGTGGTGGGCGTGGGGCCGTTCCTCACGGACGTCTCCGGCGGCGATACGGTCATCATCGACGGCGACCAGGGGCAGATCATTCTGCGCCCTGACGAGGAGACGCTCGCCCGCTATCGGCACGAGGTCGAAGAGCAACGCACGCTTGCCGCCAAGCTTGAAACGCTTCGCGATTTTCCCGCCGAAACGACCGACGGCGTGCGCATTCAGCTCATGGGGAACATCGAGTTCCCCTCCGAAGTGACGCAGTGCGAGGATCGCGGCGCCGACGGCATCGGGCTGTACCGCACGGAGTTCCTCTACCTCGGCCGAGACGACGACCCGCCGGAAGACGCCCACTTTGCCGCGTACAACGAGGTGGCCGAGGCGATGCGGGACAAGCCGGTCGTGATGCGCACGCTCGACCTGGGCGCCGACAAGATGCGGATGCTGCCCGACCCCGAGGACGAGCGAAATCCGTTCTTGGGGCTGCGCAGCATCCGCCTGGCGCTGCGCAACCGCGACATGTTCCGCGTGCAGTTGCGGGCCATCTTGCGATCCAGCATCCACGGCAACGTGCGCGTGATGTTCCCGCTAATCAGCACAATGCTCGAGCTGCGGCAGGCCAAGAGCGTGCTGGCCGACGCGATGGAGGATCTCGACGAACTCGGCGTGCCGTTCGATCGCGGCATCAAGATCGGCATGATGGTCGAGGTGCCCTCGGCTGTGCTGATGATGGACCATTTCGTCGACGAGGTGGACTTCTTCAGCATCGGCACGAACGACCTCATTCAGTACTGCCTGGCCGTGGACCGCAGCAACAAGGACGTGGCCAACCTGTACACGGCAGCCGACCCGGCGGTGATTCGCTTGATCGACATGGCCGTGAAGGCGGCGACCGGCGCGAGCAAGCCGATCAGCATGTGCGGGCAGATGTGCGGCAATCCGCTGTACACGATGCTGCTCATCGGCATCGGCCTGCGCAGCCTGAGCGTGGCGCCCTCGGCCGTGCCGGAGGTGAAGCGCGTGTGCCGCAGCGTGTCGGTGGAGCACTGCCAGCGGATCGCCGACCAGGTTCGCACGCTGGAAACGGCGCGCGACGTGAAGACTTACTTGAAAGAGGAATTGTCGAAGGTGTTCCCAGAGTTTCCGGTATAGCCACTAAATTCAAGACGGGGATTTTTAGCCGCGAATCACGCGAATGAACGCGAATCAGGAAAAGAGAGAACGATTCAGGCAAAGAGAGAAATAGACGGAAGTTGTAAGGCGATTAGTCACCGCAATTCATTCGCGAAGATTCGCGAGATTCGCGGCAAAAAAAGAACAAACATTTGGCGCCCTCGCGCTGGATCGCGCTTTTTGCGGTCGCGCTGGGCGCCCTTGAGAAAAGTAGAAAGACCATCACATGAAGCAGGAGATGCTGATTAACGTCGCGCAGCCGGAGGAGTGCCGGATCGCGATTGTCGAGGACGGAATCCTGGAGGAGCTCTACATCGAGCGCAGCAGCCAGGACAACTACGTCGGCAATATTTACAAGGGAAAGATCGTCAACCTGGAGCCGAGCATTCAGGCGGCGTTCGTCGACTTCGGCGTCGGCCGCAACGGCTTTCTGCACATCAGCGACGTCGAGCCGCAGTACTTCCGACAGGCGGGGTTTGATCCCGACAAGGAGATTCTGCCCAACGGCCATCAAGAGGCCGACTTTGGCGACGACGACTTCGACGGCGAGCCCGAGCACGATGGCGGCGACGACGAGGAAGAGGACGATCTGGAAGAGGTCGGCGACAACGGCCGTTCGCGGCGTCCTCCGGCCGGTCCGCGGACCGCCGCGCGGCGGGTACGTCCCGGCGTGCGCCCCCGCATCAAGCCGCCGATTCAGGACATTTTCCGCCGCGGCGACGAAATCCTAGTGCAAGTCATTAAGGAAGGCATGGGCACCAAAGGGCCCACGCTGTCGACGTACATCAGCATCCCGGGCCGGTACCTGGTGCTCATGCCGGCGCTCGGCCGCATCGGCGTGTCGCGAAAGATCGAGGACGACGAAGCCCGCCGCCGTCTGCGCGACATCCTGCGCGAGCTGAACCCGCCGAAGGGTCTCGGGTTCATCGTGCGCACCGCGGGCACCGACCGCACGAAGAAGGAGCTGTCGCGGGATCTCGCCTACCTGGTGCGGCTATGGAA
>JANOIK010000777.1:0-1963 GCA_031407585.1 Planctomycetota bacterium
CGTCGGCGCTCCCGCCCTGCTCTTCCTCACGCGCGCTCACCGCCAACACCAACTCCGCATCACCCCCCTGGCCAAACCGCGCCCGCCACACCGCGAGATCACTCGCATCCACATCCCCATCCCCCGTCGCATCGCCATCGACCAGCGTGACAACTCCCGTCTTCCCCAGCCCGCGCTGCCACACGAGCATGTCATCCCCATCGACCTGCCCATCAGAGTTGAAATCCGCCCCGAGCGCCCCACTTGCTGCCTGTGCCTCCACGGCCCCCATATCGACGCGCACACCCGCCACCCGGGTAAACGGCGCCCCCCGCTGATCGAACTCCGGCGTCCCGCCCACGCCAGCAACGAGCCCTGGAATCCCTGCGTCAATTGCGGGACTCCCGGGCAGCAGCGCGTGCGTGCGAGTCGGCCCGCCATTGTCGGCCAGCGGCCCGAGCTTCGGATCGATCACCCCATGCACCGGCCCGCCGACGAGATTGCCGTTGGCGTCGGGCGGCCCTGCCCCTTCGATGAAACCCGACCCTGAATTGTCGCCGATGAGATTGAACGTGGCGACAACTTGCATTCCGGGTTCAATCGCAAGATCCGGCCCGGACGGCGAAAGGTTGGCGGCGAAGATCGAGTGATTGAAGGTCGCGCTTCCGACGAAAGTTTGCTGAACCGAAACCCCTCCGCCCTCGATTTGCGCCGTGTTATGAACAATTGTCACAAACGCAGTTTGAAACCGACTCTGGGTCGACACTTCCGCGGACACTCCGCCGCCGACGCCGCCCGCTGAATTGTTTGAGATCGTGCTTTGTTCAATCGAAACAGTTCGTCCACTCGACACGGCGCGCACGTACAAGCCTCCGCCATCGCCGTCGGCGTGATTGAACGCAAAGGTGTTGCGGTCGATCCTAAGGAGGCCCGAAGATGCAGGGTTGATCCAAGCCCCGCCGCCATCGTCTCCGGAAGAGTTCCGTACGATCGTGCTGCCCGAGAGTCGCGTCAGGCGCGCGGCATGAATGCCGCCGCCGTCTTCCGTCGCGGAATTGTCGGCAATCTCGCTGTCCGTAATAGTTCCGTACTGGGAGAGGTACAGTCCGCCGCCGTTTGTCGCCGAGTTACCTGAAAGGGCGCTGCGGAGGATTGTCGCAGAGTTCGTCCGAATGCCGCCGCCGTTCCCGGCAGCCGTGTTTGCCGAAATGCTGCTATCGGTCAGACTGACGCTGTCCGCGGAAATGCCGCCCCCAGCTGTTGCCGTATTGCCGGCAATAATACTGGACGTGATCGCCACGGCGCGGCTCGTGGCAATCCCGCCGCCGCTACCGCTGGCGACATTGCCGCTAACCGTACTGTCGCTCAGCGTGATTGTCGAAGAGTTCGCTCCATTGATTCCGCCGCCCGTCGTCGCGCTGTTGCCGGAAATCGTACTGCCGGCAACGATCAGATCAGCGCTGTAGGCGTTCAGCGCTCCGCCGCTTGCCGCCGAGTTTCCCGAAAGCAAGGAATCGCGGATCTCGCCGCCTAAGCCCCCGAGATAGGCTCCCCCGCCGTTCAACGTGGCATGGTTATCGAGCACGGCGACGCCGCTCAACGACAAGCTGTGATTGTTGTTGTTTTCGCGTTCGACAAACACCGCGCCGCCATTCCCGCTCGCGTCGCCTCCGGTGAGCGTGAGGCCGCTGATGGCCAAGTGAATGGGCTGGGCCTCGCTCCTGTAAACCGCGAACAAGCGGCTTCCATCTCCGTTGTTGTCGCTCGGCGTCGGGTCGTTTCCGCTGGCATCGACGACGAGCTGCTGGGCGCCAAGCCCTTCGATCGAAACGGCGTCACTGATGCAACTCGGCCACCAGCGTCATGGCGGTAATGGCGCCGACGCCCGGCGTCGTTCGCAACGCCGCGGCTCGACATTGCAACTGGTCGTCGCTCTCGATCAGGTCCGACAGCTCCTTCTCAATCTGACGGAGGAATTTCTCCA
>JANOIK010000782.1:0-2371 GCA_031407585.1 Planctomycetota bacterium
AGCCGGGCGCCCTCCTCGCCATGCCATCGCTCGATGTTGATGAACCGGTCGTCGATGGCGTTCGACAGGTGCGCGGTCGTGACATGGGTCATGCCGCTCGCCAGCGGGCCGTCGTCGAGGATCACGACCTTCTTCCCCGCCTTGCTCAGCAGGTAACCGACGGAGAGCCCCGCGATGCCGCCGCCGACGATGCACACGTCGCACGTCACATCGGTGGTCAACCGCCGGCACACCGGCAGTTTGGCCGTCGCGGCCCAAACGGAATCACTCTTCGCGGCGGGTAAGGGGGAACGGCGTTTCATGGCAAGTCTCCGAAAGTTGGGTCGACCCCCACCCAACGGGCAAATGCCATTCCGCCGCGCGATAGCTTCCGCCGCGGTCACAAAAAAACGCGGCCCGAATCTTGTGGGATTCGGGCCGCGTCGTTTCAGTCATTCAGAGCGTTCGCCCAGCGGCCAAAGCGGCCGCCAGCGAGCCTACATGCCCATCGCCGCCCGTTGGCAGCTCGGGCAGTACGAGCCATTCGTCATGGTCGGGTAGCTGGTCGACATGATCGAATTGCCCCGGTAGCCCACAGTCTGGGTCACGGGGCGGGTCCCTGCTTGGTACTTGGCCAGGGTCGTGCTCCACTCGGTCGCGGCCATCTGGCCGGGCTTCTTAAAGATCACCACCGCACCGGTGCGGTCGATGATGGTCGTATGGGGGAATTGGGTTGCCCCAAACGCCTTAGCAACAGCCTGGCCGTACTCCGTGCTCGCATCGACGTGACACAGCTCGTAGGACTCCAGCAACTTGGCCTGATCGCCTTCAACTGCTAGCAGACCTTGCTCAAGGCTGGCCTGCGGGTTCGACGGAATGTCCAGCACGACCAGCAACGGACGCTGGTCGCTGCGCGTAGCTGCCAAGGCCTTACCGTAATCGCCCTGCCAGTCGGCCTTTCCAGGCGTGACGGCGAACGAAGCGGCGACCATGGCGGCGGCGAGGTAGTGGATCATCCAAAAAACTCCTTTAAAAACTGCGGCACTTCCCGGGTCGGGGTTGGTTCAGGGAACCACCGGCCGCATCCGACGCTTCGATTGCGTCAACCGCGACCGCGAGAGATTCGCATCAGTGCGACATCAGCCAGGGGCGAGACGGCGAAGCTGAGCTTCGTGCTCCGAATCCGTGAGCTGTTGCCAAGAGGTGGGTAACTAACAACAAGGTGGGTGCGTCAGAACTGCGGCCTCACGAGGACAAACACCGTGTTTGTCAAACCTTAACGCTTGCGGCGATGTTACCGGGCTGTCGGCGGCTTTCAACCACCCTGTGCCGATTGAGGCCAGTCAAGCCCCCCTGCATGCGCCTTGGGACCGGGATTTGCTAGCACAAGTGCGGGAGCACACACGATGACCCAAACCTATTGGGGCACGAAGGATTGCGCCGCTGGTCCGCAAACGATCGGGCGGGCGGTTGCACGGCCTAGATTTCCCAGTCGCCGTAGATTCTTTTTCCCGATTTTTTTTCAGAAAAAAGCTGCCAAAAACGGTCAGTCGGCCGCCAGAACGACCTCCACATCCAACTGCTGCCCGCCGCGAGCGATGGTGAGCGTCACCGTGTCGCCGGGCTGGTGTTCCCAGATTTTGTCGCGGAATTGCACGCCCGTTCGCATGGGATCCCCGTCGAACGCGAGGATCCGATCCGCCTTGGTGCGGTCGATTGACGTTTGCTGGAACGGCCCCTGCCGCCGGACGACCACCTCGAAGCCTTGCAGCCCCGCTTTGGCCGCCGGGCCGTCGGGGTTCATCCGCCCGATGACCAGCCCGGCCCGCGTCTGCATGACTTCGGCGATGCCGATGTCCGCCCGCACCACCCGGCCATGCTCGATCAGCCCCGGCAAGATGGAGCGGATGCGGTTGATGGGGATCGCGAATCCCACGCCAGCACTCTGCCCCGTGCGGCTGGCGATCGCCACGCACATGCCGATCATCTGGGCGTTGCTGTTCAGCAGCGGCCCGCCGGAGTTGCCGGGGTTCATGGCCGCGTCGGTCTGAATGAGCGCTTGCATCTGCCGCCCCGGCACGCGGCTGGGCAGGTTGCGGTTGAGGCTCGAGATGATCCCCGTGGTCATCGTGCGGTCCCAACCAAAGGGATTCCCGACGGCGAACACCCGCTGCCCCACGCTCAGGTTGTCGCTACTGCCCAGCGCGATCGGAAGCAACTCCGCCGCGGGGGCGTCGATCTTGAGAACCGCGATGTCGAATTCCTTGTCGCCGCCAATGAACGTGGCCTGATACGTTTCGTTCGACGCGAGCGTCACCTCGATCTGGCCGCTGTCCTGGGCGCCGTCGATCACGTGGTAGTTGGTCAGCACGTGCCCCTGCTGGTCGATCAC
>JANOIK010000791.1:0-3726 GCA_031407585.1 Planctomycetota bacterium
CCCCAATGTTCTCATTACGGCCCATCAGGCGTTCCTGACCCATGAGGCGCTGGCTGAGATCGCCCGCGTCACGGCGGCCAACCTTTCCGCGTTCGCCGGCGGCCAGCCGTTCCTTCAGGATACGTGCCTGACGTAACGCGATGGATCGAGCCCGCGCGGGAGTTGGTGGGTGAACGGCGGACCTAATCACCCACCCTACGAGGCTTATCGATTTTTCTCGCGACGAACGCCAGCGGATTTGCCGGCGACCAGGGCGCTGATCAAGCCCGCAACCAGGACGGCCAGGTAGAGTTGGCCGGTCATGGCCTCGACCCACGAGAGGGTCCGCGCGGGTATCGACAAGGGAATGACGTCGCCATAGCCCACGGTGGTCAGCGTCACGAAACTGTAATAGATGAAGACATGACGGCCGTAGTCCGCTTGCTGCATCTGGGATCTTACCGCCTCGCCGAGGTGGAATGATTCGGGATTTGCGGCATAAATCATCGCATACGCCAGGGCGCATGCGACGCCTAGCAGCAGGTATCCGCAGATTGCGCCGAAGACGCTGTCCATGGTGAGTTTTTGCGACGCCAGGATCGATTGAATGATCCTGCCGGCAATCGCCACGAAGACTATTGCGCCGATGGCGTGGCCGGCAGTGACGCTTGCGACTGCCGCCGACGAGGTAAGGAGGTGACCGCCCGTCGACAGGGCGGCTGCCGGGATCAAAAGGATGCATGCCATAAGCCGCCAGACTTTGTCCTGCGCAAGCGCGAGCGTCAGCATCAGCATGACGAGAGCAAACAACGCGTCGAACAGCATTCCCACATCGACGAAGCCCGCGACGATGGGGTGAACGACGAGAAAGGTCAGGAGCGCGCCGAGGAGAAAAAGATAGCGCCATTTCCGAAACAGGAGTGCAAGAGAGGGCATGACACCACCGTAATTAAGAGTCTTCGCGAGCGCTTATCAAACGATGTGATTCGGACGCCTGCCACGATCCCACCAATGCCGCCACGGTTTGGTTCACTTCGACCGTTCCGCCGTGATCGACGTAGCCTGCGCGCTTGAGCGTGTCGCGAACGCCGCCGTGAGCCTCGGCCAATTGCAACGCGATTCCCTGATCTCCGAGCGTTTTGTGCAAATCGATGAGTAGCTCGGCGCCCGCGAGGTCGACGGTCGGCGTGGCGCCCAGAAAAAAGATCACAAGTTTCACTCCCTCGCCGCGCTGGGCCAGCAATTCGACGAAACGATCCCGCACGTAGTCTACGTTGAAGAAGAGCAACGGGCCGTCGCAGCGGAACACAAACACGCCCGGCACGCGCTCGTTTTCCGGATGTCGCAAGCGGTCCGCAAAATAATCAGCTCCCTCGACGCGGCCGAGTTCGGTGGCGTAGGGCCGAGAGCCGCGGCGCAGGATCAGCACCAGCGACAGAACGGCGCCGATAAGGACGCCCTGCAGGATGCCCGATCCGAGCACGCCCGCCAGCGCGACGACTGCGATGCCAAACTCCGCACGGCTGAACTGCCAGAGCCGCTTGAGCGCGCTCACCTTGAACAAGCCCGCCACCGCCATGAGAACAATGGCCGCAAGCACGGGCTGCGGTAGGTTGCGTAGCATCCCTGAGAGGGACGCTGCGACGACCAGTGTGACGAGCGCGGCGACGAGTCCGGAAATGGGCGTCCGCGCTCCGCCGTCTTCATTGACGAGCGATTGCGACATGCCGCCGCTGACGGGGAAGCCCTGGCCCAATCCGGCGCCTAGGTTGGCGCTGGCCAAGGCGAGGAATTCCTGGTTGGGGTCAAATCGGTAACCGTGCTTGAGTGCGAACATGCGTCCGATGGCGGCCGTCTCGACCGCGCCGAGAAGAAAGCAGGCCATGGCGAGCGGGAGCAGGTCATTCACGTCGGAGGCACTCACTGCGGGCAGGCCTAGTGGCGGCAATCCTTGGGGGACTGCGCCCAACATCTTCACGCCGTGACTCTCGAGGTTCGTCGCAGAAGCCAACGCGACGCTGGCGATGACAATGAACAAGGCGACGGGCTTGTTTTTGAGAAAGTACTTGCCGAGGAGCAGCAACAGAAGTGCGCCGAGTCCAAGCAGGAGGGACGGCGCGTTCGTTTCGCTCAAGTGAGAAATGAAATGACCTGTGCGTTCCCAGAAATCGCCATGCGTCCCGTGGAAGCCGAACAGCTTGGGAAGCTGAGTGCTGGCGAGAACGAGCGCGATTCCCGATTTGAAACCGACGAGAACGGTCTCGGACACGAAATTCACGACCACGCCGGCCTTCGCCAGCCAGCCGATGAAATACAAGAGCGCCGTCATGAGCGCGGTGCACGCCGCCAAAGCGGCGAAGCGTGCGGCGTCGCCCCCGGCGAGTTCGCCCAGCGACGCGCCGACGAGCAGAGAAATGGCCGAGGTGACGGCAATTGCCGTTTGCCGAGAACTGCAAAACAACCAGAACGTCAGCCCGGCGAACATGCCGGCATAAAGGCCCGCTTCGGGGGGAAGGTTGGCCAGGGAGGCATCCCCCAGGCTGGCCGGAATGAGGTACGCCGCGAGGGTGACGCCCGCGATCAAGTCAGAGCGGAGCCAGTCGGTCTGGTATCGTGGCAGCCACGCAAGTATCGGGAGCGGTAGTTTCATGCGACCGTTAGTAGGCCTCCGGCACGAACTTCCTGCCCGCCAGCGTCGCGTGGTCGTCGTAGGCGCCTTTCATGGAACGCTTGGGCAGTTTGATTTTCTCTCGCGGCACGGAGCCGTAGGGAATCAGGCTGAGGAAGTGAGCGATGCAGTTCAGGCGGGCGCGCCGTTTGTCGTCCGAGGGAACGATGTGCCACGGCGCGTGTTCCGAGTCGGTGGCGTCGAGCATCATGTCGCGAGCGCGCGAATATTGGTACCAGCGTTCGCGCGAGGGGAGGTCCATCGGGCTCAGCTTCCACTGGCGAAGGGGGTCGGTCATGCGCGCTTCAAAGCGGCGTTTTTGTTCCTCGTCGCTCACTTCGAGCCAAAACTTCACGAGTTGCACGCCGCCGTCGACGACGTACTGTTCGAAGCGCGGGCAGAGTTCAAGAAACCGTTGGTGCTGCTTCTTCGTGCAGAAGCCCATCACGTGCTCAACGCCGGCGCGGTTGTACCAACTGCGGTCGAAAATCACGACTTCGCCGGCGGCGGGGAAATGCTGCATGTAACGCTGCAGATACATTTGGGACTTCTCGCGGTCGGACGGGGCGGGCAAAGCCGCGAGTCGAAACACGCGCGGACTCACGCGTTCGGTCATCGCCTTGATCGTGCCGCCCTTCCCCGCGGCGTCGCGTCCCTCGAAAACCACGATGACGCGCAGACCCTTGTGCTTGACCCATTCTTGGAGTTTGCACAATTGCTGCTGGAGCTTTCCGAGTTCCTTCTCGTAGTCCTTGCGGCTCAGCTTCTCCTTGCCGGCTGGTGACGAACTCTTGGCCATGATGGGTTCTCGCACGAGGGTCTTGCGGGCTGAGCGTTTCGATTCGTTTGGGCGCCGTAGAGAGCGGCGCTCCCATGATACCCAGCCAGCAATCAGCGGCGGTGCGGAAACGCTCCGTCCCGGCAGACCGCCGAGGGAAGCCCTTCGCGGGAGGGGCTGGAACGGGGGCGGTTTGCGGCTGAACAGGCTGGGATATCCCGGCTATGATGTGAGGCTGCGCTCTGGCTGCCAACGGAGCGGTTCTCAGATCCATCGCCTTCGCACTGCCCCTCGAGGCAGC
>JANOIK010000817.1:0-2983 GCA_031407585.1 Planctomycetota bacterium
GCGGCGCCGCTGGCGATCTGCAGCGGCACGCCGAGCTCGCGCGGGATGCACATGGCGAACGTCGTCTTGCCCAGGCCGGGGGGGCCGTCGAGCAGGATGTGGCCGAGCGGTTCCTTGCGGATGCGGGCGGCGTCGACCGCGATTTTGATTCGCTCGTAGACGGCGCGCTGGCCGACCATGTCCTGGAGCCGCTGGGGGCGGAGGGCGGTGTCTTCTTCGCGGGTGAGGGTGGCGTAGCGCTCGGGAGCGCCGGGGGACCCGGTCGCCGCGGCGACCTCGCGGTCGTCGGGGAAGTCGACGTCGTCGGCGGAGAGGATCGGTTCGCGGGGCATGGGGAGGAATGAGGCTGGAGACTGGAGACGGGAGGGACGGGGAAAACTCAGGCAGCGAGCCGGGTCGTCCCCGACCCCGGCGGCGAGTAGTTCGTGTTTTTGTGAACAGGTGTATGGGTGGGACGACAGCACTATAGCAGTTTTTCGTCAAAACGGGGAAGATCGCGGTGTTCACTCGCCGGGCTCGGGGACGAGCCGGCTTGCTCATCCATTTTTCCGACTTCCGACCTAGAGCCTAGAGCCTAGCGCCTCTCCCATGACCTGGCGTCAATACTTCCAGTCGCGCTCGCGGAACCCGGCCTTCTTGTGGCGGATGGGCGTGAGCATCGTGCTGGCGGGCATGGTCGTGGGGGCGGTTGTCGATTGGGTGGTCGCGGAGCAGGTCGACGCCGCCGGCAATGCCGTCGTCGAGAAAGGCGACGATCCGCTCGATGATCCATCGAGCCCCGTGTGGGACGAACTCAATCAACTCGCCGATCGCGGCGAGTGGGGACCCGTCTGGCGAACCGTTCCCCGCGCCGTCATGGGGACGTGGCGGCATGTGGGCGTCACGACGCTCGCGGCGCTCACCGGCATGTGCTGGCTGGCGTTCGCAACGCAGGCGATTCAGCCGCGCTCGTGCAGCGATGGCCGGCTGTGGCTGCCGCTGATTGCGGCCGCCCTCGGCGTGCTGAGTATCTGGCCGACGGTGTTTCTCATCTTCTGGCAGGAGCGCCAATGGGGACTGGTTAGAAGCGAGCTACTCGCTTCGGGCCTGCGGTTTTTTACCCTCGGCGTGGGGCTGCGCGAGGAGGCGTCGAAATTCGTGTGCTTCCTGCCGTTGCTGCCGTGGTGCGTGCGGCGGCGCGACGAGCTGGCGGCGCTCGTGCTCGCTGGCTGCGTGGGGCTCGGCTTCGCCATGGAGGAGAATGTCAACTACATCGCGGGGTCGGTGGGCACGAGTACGCTCGGCCGACTGCTCACCTCGGCGCCGTTTCACATGGCGATCACCGGTCTGGTGGGGCTCGCGGCCTACCGCGCATGTCTGTGGCCGAAGGACTGGGCGCCAATGCTCGTCGCGACGTTCGGCGTCGCGGTGCTCGCCCACGGACTGTACGACGCCCTCATCGTCTTGCCCGCGCTCCAGGAATACTCGTTCGGCGCGTTCGTGATCTTCATCGGCCTAATCTACCAGTTCTTTCGCGAGCTACGGCCCAAGCAGGAGCTGCGCGTCGAGCCGATCAGCCTCACCGCGAACTTCCTGTTTTGCGTGGCGTTTGTCGCGGCGGCGACGTTCGTCTATCTGAGCGCGGCGGCCGGCGTCCGCGTCGCGGGGCAGGCGCTGGGCGCGAGCATCGCGGCGCAGGGGATCATGGTGTATCTGTTCCTGCGCGAGATGCCGGAGACGATGGTCGAGGTGTGAGAACTTTTTCTTCCTCCGTTCCCCTCCCCTTGAGGGGGAGGGGTTAAGGGGAGGGGTGACGAAGGAGGTACCCGCGGCGCCACGCAGATGTGGTGAGCGTGTACCCGCTTCAACCCCCTCCCCAGCCCTCCCCTCAAGGGGGAGGGAGCCGGAGGAATGCAAATCTGCTTCGCCGTCATGCGGAGCGGTCGGATTCCGCGAGATCGATCGGCGGCAGAGCGTCCAGGAACTCCCCGAGCGCTCTGTAGAAGTCATCCGGCTGCGGGCCGTTGTGGTCGCCGCCTTCGACGACGAAGAACCGCTTGTGCGGCGTGGTCGCGGCGTCGTACAGCCGCTTGCCCATTTCGAACGGCACGATGCGGTCGGCCGTGCCGTGGCTCATCAGCAGCGGTCCTTTGAAGGCCGTGATCCGTTCGATCGACGGGAAGCGGTTCCGCATGATCCATCGCACCGGCAGCCAGGGGAAGTGGTGGGCCGCGGTGTCGACAATGTCCGCGAAGGTTCGCTCGAGCACCATGCCGCGCACCGCGTGCTCGGCGGCGAGGCCCACCGAGACGGCGCCGCCGAGCGACCGGCCGTAGAGCACGACGTCCTCGGGTCGGGCGCCTTCGCGCTTCGCGAGCCAGAGCTGCGCGGCGCGGGCGTCGGTTAGCAGGTTGGCTTCGGCGGGCTTGCCTTCGCTCTTGCCGTAGCCGCGGTAATCCCACGCGAAGACGCTGACGCCGGCGCGCTCGCGGAGCAGGGCGAGCGTGGGCGCCGTTCGGGCGACGTGCTCCCCGTTGCCGTGCGAGAACAGCACGATCGCCCGTGGATTGGGGTGCGGCACGTACCAACCGTGCAGCTTCGTGCCGTCGTCGGCGAAGAATTCGACGTCTTCGTGCGGCAGGCCGGCGGCGACCCAGTCGGCCCCGTTCGGCGGGGGCGCAGGATAGACGAGCCAGCGTTCGAAGGCGGAGAACATAACGATGATGAGTAAATACGCGATCAGCAGCAGCCGCACCACGCGCCACGACTTGCGAATCGCGGTTCGATTTGAGGCCGGCCTTTGCATTTTAGTCGAACGATCGGAAATCGGTCGATGAATCATACGCCGCGCGGCGGGGCAGGCCACCGCGCCGAACGGGAAGGTCGCAACAACCGGCGCAACCGGCCGACCATTTAGCCCCCGGTCAATGACCGGGGGCCCACCGCCGAGGCCGCGATCGTACGCTACCCCCCATGCCGTTGCTCATACACCGCACGAAGCAGC
>JANOIK010000905.1:0-2305 GCA_031407585.1 Planctomycetota bacterium
CCCCAATCCTCGAACACGCCGGGGACGACCGTGAGAAACATGTGGAACCGCCCGTCGTCACCGCGCACCACGTCGGGCGCCCAATGCGTCGGCTCGTCGCCGGCGACGCCCGCGGGCAACTCGATCTTCGCGTCTCCCACATAAGTCCAAGTGGCGCCGCCGTCGGCGCTCTCCGCGATGCCGATGGGCGTCGCGTGCACCCACGCCACGCCGGAGAGTCCCGGCGCGTTCGCGCGGCGGTTGGTATAGAACATCCACCAGCGCTCGACCTTAGAATTCCAGATGACCACGGGGTCCGCGGCGCCATCGTAAACGGGATCGCGGAACAACGGCTTGGCCGCGACGGCGCCTTCCGTCTGGGCGAAGCTCGGGGCCGTCACCGACAAAGAGATGGCCGCGACGAACCCAAATGCGAAGCACCGAATCACGAAATGCATGGCAGGCCTTTGAGAAAGGGTGACCAAGTGGGCTGTTGAGCGTAAAAGTCCAGCAAGCTCGCCCGAAATGCGCAACGCGCACATTTGCCCGTTGCAGAGCGGCGACGTTGACAATTCGCAACGCCCTGAAGCCTGCACGATGCTACCACGCCACAGCCGGGCGAACTACAATTCACGGTTAGGCGCCCGCCACTTTTCTTCTCTTCGCACAAGGCGTATCTCATGGGATCGCAACGCCGCTCGTCGGCTTGGCCGTCACAGTGGAGCTTTTGCAGTTGGCTCGTCGCGACTGCGGTCGCGTCGCTGGCTGGCTGCACCAAAACCGAAGAGCCGGCTGCAACTCCGCCGGTGGCGCCCGTAGCTGCCGCGCAAGCAGCAGCCGAAGAGCACGTCGTCGCCGCCAGGGAACTCGCGGCCGATCGGAAGTACAGCGCCGCCGTTGATGAGTACACGCTCGCCTTGACCGCGATGCGCGCCAAGAGCGACGCGATGCGCACCGAGTCGGTCGACGCCGCCGTGCTGTTCGACCGCGGCGTCGCCTACTTGAATCTCGGCTTCCCCGACACCGCGGCAGCCGATTTTTCCGAAGTGCTGCGGATGAGGCCCGACTACGGCGCCGCGTACGCGAAGCGGGGCGAAGCCTACGCCAAGCTGGGCGATCTCTACAAGGCGGTGCGCGACTGCACCGGTGCGATCCGCTACGAGCCGGAGTGCGCTCACGCGTACCGCTACCGCGGCCAGGCCTACCTGGCGCGGCGGCAGTTCGAGCGAGCGGCCGCGGACCTGGAACAAGCCGTCGCCATGGACGCGACGCTCGAAGCGGAGGTATTGCCGCTGCGCGCCCAGGCACATCAGGCATGGGGCGAGCAGTTGGCCAGAGCCGATCGCCAGGCGGACGCGGATGCCCAGTTCGCCCAAGCAAAGACGCTCGATCCCACCATCGGGCCTGCCATCAACGCCGCCGACGCCAGCGACGAAGCCATCGAACTCACCGCTGCCAAGCAAGTCATCGACAGCGCCACGGAATCCTTCGAGCGCGGCATGGCCCATCTGGGCAGGCGTCGGTACGACGAAGCGCTCACAGAGTTCTCTGCCGCCATCGAGGCCCGACCCGACTACCCCGAGGCTTACCTACGCCGCGGCGAGACGCTCCTCATCATGAACTTCCCCGACACGGCGGTGAAGGATTTGGAGCAAGCGATTCGCTTCGGCGGCGACTCGGTCGAGGCGTTTCAACTGCAGACCCGCGCGTTCATCGCTCTGGGCAGCCCCCATCGTGCCACGCTCGCGGCCACGGACGCACTGCACGCCGACCCCACCGACGCCTTGTCCTACGCCTTGCGCGGGCAGGCTTACGTCGAGCTAGGGAACTGGAACCGCGCGATTAGCGACATGGAGGAAGCAATTCGCCGCGACCCAAACCTAGCCGTCGATCTGCGGCCGAAGCTCGAACATGCGTACGATGTTCGGGACGCATCCCAGGCGAGCGAGGCCGCCGGGGCGCCCGTTTCGAGCTGAGAGCATCGGCGGCAGCAACGCCCGGTGATTCATGGTGATGCTGCTCGGGGGGGCAAGTCACGCGCCTTCAGTTCATGGTGCGTCGTCGCCGAATCCCGAGCGCTGCTGCCGCCTAAGCGAATTACGCCGAAAGCTTCGACGACGTTCCCTGGCGCCGGCGAAGTTTCAGACTGCCCACAACGGCGAGGCTTGCCGCCAGCGCCGCCGTGCCGGGCTCGGGAATGTTGACGAACTTGTAAACAATCCCGCCCGATCCATTCGCGGGCGTGTTCGTCACCAGCGCGTACAGCTCGCCCGCGCCGTCTTGGCCAAATCCGTGGACAGTCAGCCCGTTGGGGATTTGGTCGTTC
>JANOIK010000906.1:0-1609 GCA_031407585.1 Planctomycetota bacterium
GTCTCGGCGGTGATCACGGGCATGGAGCCGTATCCGGAGATTGACCGCAAGGCTGCCATCTCCGAGGCCTTTCAACAGGCCGCCGTCGAGAAAGACAGCACCATGCTGAAGCTTTCCAGTCTGCTCATCGCCACGGGCGCCTTGGCCGGCATGACCAGCGTGCTGTTGGTCACATTCCTCAGCCAGGCCCGCGTCTTTCTCGCCATGGCCCGCGACAAGCTGCTACCGCACGCGATTTTCGGCGTCGTTCACCCACGATTCCAAACCCCGCACATTTCCACCGGCCTCACGGGCGTCATCATTTGCATCGTCGCGGCGCTGACGCCAATTTCCAAACTCGAAGAGATGGTCAACATCGGCACCCTCTTCGCGTTCGCGATCGTGTGCATCACGGTGCTGATCCTGCGGTTCCAGAATCCAAGCCTGCCCCGCCCGTTCCGCTGCCCGGCGGTGTACCTCGTCGCGCCCCTGGGCGTGCTGGTCAACGTGGCCATGATGTTGTTTCTGCCAGTCGAGACGTGGACCCGATTGGTCGTGTGGATGGTCGCCGGCCTGGTGATTTACTTCGGCTACGGCTACCGCCACAGCATCCTGGGCAAAGGGCTGGTAAATGAGCTAGCGAAGGAGGGCATTGGGCCGACGGATGCTCCGCTGAGGTAGCCAATCGCGTCGATTCGGACATGACCCAACTACATCGCACGACGCTGCTTGCTTCGCTGTTACTTATCTCGTGGCTGGGAATGCAAGCGGTGCATGAACTTGGGCACGTCGTCGCCGCGTGGGCGACCGGCGGTTCGGTGAAGCGCGTTGTCTTAAATCCGCTCGCGATTTCGCGCACCGACGTCGCGCCCAACCCATCGCCGCTCACGGTGGCTTGGGCTGGACCGCTCGTGGGAACACTGCTGCCGCTAGCGCTCGCGGCGGTCGCCAAATGGACCAAGTTTCGTGGCGGGCGTTATGCGGATTTCTTTGTCGGGTTCTGCCTCATCGCCAACGGCGCCTATCTCGGCATCGGCTCGATCGATGGCGTAGGCGACGCCGGCGAGTTGCTACGGCATGGCTCACCCGTCACCCTGCTCCTCGCGTTCGGCGTGGCGGCCGTTGCCGGGGGGCTGTGGATCTGGCATCGCACGAGCAGCGACTTCGGCTTTGGCCGCAGTCCAAGGCCCATTGAAAAGAACGAAGCTGGGCTGGCATTGGCGATTGCCGCGGTTCTCACCGCCGCGGCGGCTTTTGGTCCGCGGTGAGCTGGCGTTCTACTGGAAACGCCGTGGCATGTTATGCTTAAGTTGAGGAGCTAAGCATGAGTTTTCCACTGCCGCCTGACATCGCGGACCGCATTCAAGCCCAACTAGCTATGGGTGAATTCACCAGCGAAGAAAAGGTATTGCGCGAGGCGCTCCAAACGCTCGTACGCCGTCAACATAGCTTTGCAAAGCTCAAGGCAATGGTTGACGAGGCGGAAGCCCAAGTCGCGGCCGGACAGATTGGGGCTTTCGATGCCGACGACATCGTGCGTGACGTTCGACGGCAACTGGCCGAAGTCGGCGTCACTGATTAATGGCTCAGCGAACTCTTCCACCGCTGGAATTAGGGTCAGACTTCTGAT
>JANOIK010000988.1:0-5073 GCA_031407585.1 Planctomycetota bacterium
TCTCCGGGTCACTACCAATACAACCCCATCAAGACGATGAAGACGTCGGTGCTGGGGGCGATCAACATGCTCGGCCTCGCGCGCCGCTGCCGGGCGAAGGTGCTGCAGGCGTCGACCAGCGAAGTGTACGGCGACCCCGAAGTGCACCCGCAGGTGGAAAGCTACCGTGGATCGGTCAACCCGATCGGCGTTCGCGCGTGCTACGACGAGGGCAAGCGCGCCGCCGAGACGCTGTTCGTGGACTACCACCGGCAGAACAAAGTGGCGGTGCGCATCGTGCGCATCTTCAACACGTACGGCCCGCGGATGCATCCGTACGATGGGCGCGTGGTGTCGAACTTCATCCGGCAGGCGCTCGCGGGCGAGGACATCACCATTTTTGGCGACGGCTCGCAGACGCGCAGCTTCTGTTATCGCGACGACCTGGTCGAGGGAATCATCCGCATGATGAACGGGCCCGACGATTTCATTGGCCCTGTGAATCTTGGCAACCCGGGCGAGTTCACGATCCGGCAGCTCGCGGAAATGGTGATCGAGATGACGGGCTCGAAATCGAAGCTGGTCGAGCGCCCGCTGCCGGCGGACGACCCCACGCGGCGCCGGCCGGACATCACGCTGGCGAAGGCGAAGCTCGGCGGGTGGGAGCCGAAGATCAAGCTGCGCGAAGGGCTGGCCGAGACGATCAAGTGGTTCAAGTCGATCCGGCTGGAAGACTACCGGGCGCCGACGCCGAATTACTGACGCGTAAGGTGGGTGTCTGCACCCACCGGTTTTTAATAGTGCGCCAGATGGTGGGTGCGGACACCCACCCTACGGCTACCGCGCGGCGACCGTTTCACGGCCCACGAGCATTCGGTAGAGCATGCCGCGGCAGAGGCCGAAGGCCATCATGCCGGCGACGATGCCTAGCACGTCGGCCGCCCAATCGTTCACGTCGCACGTGCGGCCGACGGGGATCTGCGTGACTTCGTCGACAATGGCGTAGAGCGTGCCGGCGAGCCAGACGGCGAAGTAGTGCTTCGCCTGAAGGACGCCGATCGACAACTCCCAGCCCACGAGCATGCAGAGCGTGAGCAGGCCGTAGCCGGTGAAGTGCTGCACTTTGTCGGTGAACGACCACGACGTCGTGGGCAGCGACGGAATGTGCGTAGCCGCAAACAGAACCAGCAGATACACGACGGCGAGCGTGCGAGCGCGCGAGGCGAGGCGGCGCAAGCGGCTGGCGGGCTGAGTAAGCGGGTCGGACATCGGGCGGCTCGAAAGCGGGGGAGCGGGGAGAGCGATCGACGACGGGCGTGGGTGTTGGTCGCGATCTCGCAAGGCGGGTATGTTAGATAGTTTACCGCCTGGGAACTGCCGCGTGGGTAAAAATCGCGAAAGTGCCATCCCGGGCCGCCGCCCGTCGTCTGCGGGGAGGTTATTACGAACACCGACCCGCGCAGGTTCAACAGGTTCAAACTCGGGCCGCGTGAAAAGCAGCGCCTTGCACCGAAAGGCAAGGCGGCAAAGGGCTTAATGACCGACGAACATTTCATGCAGTTGGCGCTCGAGCAAGCCGAGGCGGCGGCGGCGGCCGACGAGGCGCCGGTCGGCGCGGTGATCGTCTGCGACGGGCGGGTGCTGGCCGCGGCGCGCAACGAGCGGGAGGCGCTGCGTGATCCGACGGCGCACGCCGAGATGATCGCCATCACGCAAGCGGCGGCCGCGCTCGCGAGTTGGCGGTTGGATGGCTGCACGCTGTACGTCACGCTCGAGCCGTGCCCGATGTGCGCGGGGGCGATCGTGCAGGCGCGCGTTCCGCGCGTCGTCTACGGGGCGGCCGATCCGAAGGCCGGCGCGGCGCGCAGTCTGTTTCGATTGCTAGACGACCCGCGGCTCAACCATCGAGCCGAGTTGGTCGAGGGCGTGCTGGCGGAGCCGTGCGGGCGGATCTTGACGGAGTTTTTTCGTCGGAAACGCGGGGAGCGGTTGTAATGCGCAGCGGGGCGGGGGGCCGCGGGTGGCGCGGGTTGTAACGCGCGGCTGCGGGGGGAAGGCAGGGCCGCAATCCGGTTGCGGCCCCTTGCAGGCGTCGCGGGTGATTACACTGAAAACTGCGTCACGACGCCCGTTTGCCGGGGTGCTGCGACGCGAGTTTGTCTGCCGCGGGCGCCGCGTCTAGAATGAACTGTGTGGTCCGACCCCGATTCAGCGGGTCTTACCGGAGAAGCATTGCCATGAAACGTTCCTTGTTGCTGGTGGTGGTTGTGGCTGCGATGGCGACTTCTGGTCGCGCGTTCGGCCAAGGCGCGACGACGTACGCGCAGAACCAACTCAACGGCATTTACGCACGCAACTCGACGCAGGTCTTTTCGTCGGACCGCGCGCGGGCGAATATCTTCAACCGCACGGTGCCGCAGTACGGGTACTCGCAGGTGAATCGCGGCTTGTTCAGCCAGTCGCTGAGCTCCCGCGCCCCGCAGAAGCCGTTCACGGGCGCGTCGAGCGGCGGGTCGGTGTCGCCGTGGCTGGCATTGTCGGATCCGTTCACTTCGAGCGCTCACAACTACTACACGCAAGTGCGGCCGCAACTCGAGCAGCAGCGGCTCAACCAGCAAATGGCCGCCCGCAGCCAGCAGATGCAGCGGCAGCTCAATGACATGGCCGCGCAGCCGCCGTACGATCCGGGCGGCAGCGAGAACATGGCGCCCACCGGGCACGCGGCCGCGTATCTCAATTACGCGGGGTACTACCAGCCGGTGCAGCCGACCAAGGGCCGGCGGTAACAGGCGCCGGCCGGTAATACGTTGCGGCAATCTCTTCGTAGGGTGGGTGCTTCTTGCACCCACCTTTTTTGTGCAACTCCCTGCGAAGAGGTGGGTGCAAGAAGCACCCACCCTACGGGATTTCTTTGCGGCGGCTTTGGCGGAAGTATTTCCAGCCGGGCAGAAAAAATGCCGCGGCCGCGACCACGCCGAAGAGTGTAAGGCTGAAGCGGAAGCCGGCGCCGTCGAGCGCCGCCATGGCGACCGCGCACGCGAACAGAGCGGCCGCATTGAAGTAGAACGCCCCGGTGAGCGTGCCGGCCTTCACGACGAACACCAGGCCGCCGATGAGCCCCAGCACGGGCGAGAGTCGCAGCACGGGCAGGCCGAGCAGGGACTCGACGACGAACAGCAAAATCACGGCGACGATGCTGCCGCCCCAGGCATGGGCGATCTGCCGCTCGACCGCGGTGACGGGCCCCGAGCGGCGGCGCAGGGCCCAAAAAATGGGCGCCCAGATCAGCAGCCCGCCGCCCCATAGCAGCACGTAGGGCCAGTGCTCGTCGAACACGGGCCACGCGGTGCGGCGCAGGTACAGCCAGTTGGTGACCACGCACAGCGTGAGCAGCAGCACGGCATGCCACATCCACAGCACGCCCCAGTTTTCCAGCACCGTGGCGTGGTGGGTCTCGCGGAACAGCCGGGCCACGACCTGCGAGATGCGGCCGCTGCGCGCCGCGATGGGCTCGCCCGCGAGATACGCGGCCAGGTCGTCGGCGAGTGCGCCGGCAGATGTGTAACGCAGCTCCGGCGGCTTCTGCAGCGAGCGGAGGGCGATCATTTCCAAGTCGGAGTCGACCAGCGGATTGAGGATGCGCGGCGGCGCGGGGTCTTGCTCCAACACGAGCAGCAGCGTGTCGACCGCGGTCGCGCCCTGGAATGGCGGCCGCCCGGTGAGCAGCGCGTACAGGATGGCGCCAAGACTGAACACGTCGCTCGCGGGGCTCACCTCGCCGCGGCCGCCGGCGGCTTGCTCGGGCGCCATGTAGGAGGGCGTGCCCAGAATCGCGCCGGTCGTAGTGAGCGTGTTGCCGCGCGTCTGAGTCGCTCGAGTGTGGCGTTTCGCCAGACCGAAGTCGGTGACGTGCGGCTCGCCCGCGGCGTCGAGCAGAATGTTGGCCGGCTTGAGATCGCGGTGAATCACGCCGCGCTCGTGGGCGTAGTGGATCGCGCGAGCGACCTCCATCACCAGCCGCGCGGCCTCGCGCTGCGGCAACGGCCCCGCGGCCATGCGTTGGCTCAGGTTCTCGCCTTCAATCATCTTCATGCCGAAATACCGCCAGCCCGCGGCTTCGCCCGTCTCGTAGATTGGCACGATGCCGGGATGATCGAGTCGGGCCGCAGCCTCGGCCTCGGCGCGAAAGCGATCCTGGTCCTGGGGCGTCGCGTCGGCGCCGCGGAGCAGCACCTTCACGGCGACCAGGCGGTCGAGGCTGCGCTGGCGGGCCCGGTAGACGACGCCCATGCCGCCGCGACCGATTTCTGCGAGCAGTTTGAAATCTCCCAGCTCCTCGGGCGGCGCCGCGTCGAGAGTGTGCCGGTCGGATCGCGGCGTGGCGAAAGACTGTGTGCGATCGGACCGGCTGTGATGCTCGGCGACGGCATCGGCAACCATCACGGCGCCCCAAATCTCGCGCAAGTCCGCGGCGAGATGCGGATGCGCGGCGATGAGCTGCTCGAGCGTCGGCCGCTCGGACGACGGCGCGTCGGTGACGCGATCGAGAACGGCGGCGAGCTCGAGTTCTTGGGGTGTATCGTCACTCATTCGGAATTGGCCGCGGATGAACGCGGATTTGGCGGATTAACGCGGATTTTCTTGAAACTGTTTAGCCGCGACGCGAAGCCTGTCCGCAGGCGCAGCGGAGCGCTTCGCTGCGGCGGACCGTCGCGTCGCGGCTAACGGGAGAGCGGGGGTGATTTTCGTTCCAGGGCTGCGGCACTAGAGTCGGCGTCGCCCTCGAGCAGTTTGCGTAGTCGGCGCATCGCGCGGAGGTAGCGCATGCTGGCGGCTTGGGGCGAGAGACCGAGCGAGTCGGCGGCCTCCGCGTTGGCGAGGTGCTCGAAGTGCCGCATCAGGACGATCTCCCGGTCTTGCTCGTCGAGCTCGCCGCACGCGGCTTCGAAACGGCGTTGCAACTCGGCCCATGCGGCGGCGGCGGCCGGCGTGTGTTGCTGGTCGCGAAGCTGGGCGACGAGGTTGATCGACGACTCGCCCGGCGCAGCGACGGCCAGCGGCTGTTCGCGGTCGATGCTCCGTCTGGCCGTCTGG
>JANOIK010000910.1:0-1763 GCA_031407585.1 Planctomycetota bacterium
GGGCGTTGGCTTCGCGCGCCGTCGCCCAGGAATCGAGCCGCGGCAGCTTCACCTGCAGCACGGCCGCTTGCAGGGCGTCGAGCCGGCTGTTGATGCCGACGACCGAGTGATGGTAACGCGGACTCTGCCCGTGGTCGCGCAGGATGCGAAGCTTGTCGGCAATCGCCGGGTCGTTGGTCGTCATCAGGCCGCCGTCGCCCCAGCCGCCGAGATTCTTAGTCGGGTAAAATGAAAAACAACCCACGGCGCCGATCGATCCCGAACGCTGACCGCGGTACTCGGCGCCGATCGCCTGACACGCGTCCTCGACGATCGGCACGCCCGGCGCCACGCTCGCCAGCGCGCCCATGTCAGCGCACTGACCGAACAGATGCACGGGCATGATCGCCTTGGTGCGCGTGGTCACCTTTCGCGCGACGTCGGCGGGATCGATATTAAATGTCGTCGGCAGGATGTCCGCGAACACCGGCGTGGCGCCCAGGCGCGTTACGGAGCTCGCAGTGGCGAAGAACGTGAAGCTGGGGATCACCACCTCGTCGCCGGGGCCGATGCCGAGTGCCATCAGCGCCAGCAACAGCGCATCGCTGCCCGAGGCGCACCCAATGGCATGCGCGACTCCGCAGTACTCGGCCATCGCCGCCTCGAACGCCTTACACGATGGCCCGTGGACGAACGCCCCGGTGCGCGCGATCTCGGCGATCGCCGCCTGGAATTCCTCGGCCAACGGCCCATTCTGCCGATTCACGTCGAGCATGGGCACAGGCGTCGGAACAATCGGCGAGGCATTGGTCATGGAGTGGTTCCTTCCGTGGCGGCGCGTCGAGCCGTGAACAAGATTTGATCGAGCGCGGCGCCAGCATCCTGCCGCGACCTGCGCGGTTCGGAGAGTACAAGACCTCAGGCGGCACGGTCAATGCCGGCAAAAAGCTGGCGAGTTTCTCCGTCTCCCGACGAAAATCAGGCGCAAATCCGACGATTGCCGCGGCCATCGCAGAGCTCGATAATCAACTCCTCGCTGCGGATCGCATCGAAGACCCTTCGCACTTAGTGAGAACTCGCCATGAACTGTCGCCGACTGCTTGCAACGCTTGTCCTTTCCACCTGCGCACTTCCCGCCGCGGCCCAAGCGCCGCCCGCCCCCCTGCGCGAGCACGAAGAGATGGCCCGCGAAGTGGGCGTGTGGGATGCGGAAACGACGATGTGGATGACGCCCGATTCAGAGCCCGTCGCCAGCAAGGGCACGGAAACTAACGCCATGCTGGGCAAGTTCTGGCTGACCAGCGTGTTCGAAGGCGAAATGATGGGCGAGAAATTCACCGGGCATATGCAGTTGGGATTTGACCCGCTGAAGAAAAAATACGTCGGTACGTGGATCGACTCGGTGAGTCCGTTTGCGTTTGCGCTCGAGGGCCAATACGATCTCGCCACGCACACGTTGACGATTATGATGAACGGCACGAGCGCGCAAACGGGCCAGCCGGAGACGGCCAAGAACGTGACTCGCTACATCGACGACGACACGAAGGTCTTCGAAATGTACATGCCCGTCGAAGGCAAGGACGGCGAGTGGTGGAAGATGATGGAGATCAAGTACAAGCGGCGGAAGTGAGGGAGTTGTGAGTGGCGAGTTTCTAGTAGCGAGAGCTGGAAAGAACGAGCCCCCATGGCAACCTTCTCGCAACTCGCAACTCGCAACCAGAAACTCGCCGCTCACCGCAACGGAAACACCGGCACGTCATCGATGTTTTCGGCAACGAGGCGGC
>JANOIK010000942.1:0-2111 GCA_031407585.1 Planctomycetota bacterium
GCCTGCTCGGCCCGGCTCACTTGCCAGGCCGCGCCCTCTTTCGCGCATTCCCCGGCGAGCGTCGCCAGCCGCGCCCGCCGCGACGCAGACACTTCGGTCAGCTCGGCAGACATCTCGACAATCGTCTCGGGACGCCGCTCCGCCGTGTAGGAAAGATTCGAGACGAACGACAGCGTATCGGCGAAGTTCCGATCCGCGGTCTTACCCACAAAGGGGTGCGCCACCTGCGCCAGGATTTCCAAGCTCGTGCGGTCGAGCTTCACGAACGAATCGAGACGCGCCGCCACATAGTAGCGGCCGTTCGTCTCGCGCACTGAGCCGCTCGTCAGCAGAAACACGCATCGCGCGCCCACCGGCTTGGAAAATGGCTTGCCCTCGTACGAGCCCTCGGCGTACATCACGATTCGGTTTTGCGCAGCCGCATCGCATGTTTGCTCGACGACAAACAGCTTACCCGTCGTCCCCGCGTTGTCGCACAGGTCGAACGAGTTCTCCCCGGTGCGCTTCAATTCCACCTGACTCACGCCCAACTGGCGCCAGATCTCGGTCAGCACTTCGGGGTTCTGGCCCAAAAACGTAAACAGCTCGGGCTGGCAGTCGACCACATTGGTCGGCAGCCGCCGAAAGATGCTCGGATCGGCAAGTACTTCGCTCACCTGCCGGCGAAACTTGGCGTCGATCTTCGCCAGCGGAATTGCCCGCGTCGCTTGTTGACGAGCCGCGTTCGAGGTCGAGGCCTCGCTCGCCGCCCCGTCCGCCAACGCCCGCGAACCGGCCGCGGCCCACGCCGCCGCGATCACCAGCGCCGCCAGCCAGCGGCGCCGGCGCCCGGCGCGTGCCGGCGCATAATCCAAGCGCAATCCCCCCGACATACCTCCCCCCTTTCCCGGCCCCGTGTCAAACTGTGCCGGTCATGGAAGTATTTCGGCTCGCCAAGCGAGGCGCCCCCAGCCAAAATAAAACGCGAAAGTCCCCCCGCACTTAGCCCCCGGTCAGTGACCGGGGGCTAAATGACGGCGGATTCACCGCGAAGTCCTTGCCCCCGCACGGGAGTTGCCACCTTTTGCTCGACCTCATCACCGCCTGCTGGTTCGGCATCATCGGCGCCTGCATTGGCAGCTTTCTGAATGTGGTCGCCTACCGCCTGCCGCGCCGTATGTCGGTCGTGTGGAAGCCTTCGCACTGCCCCCAGTGCGGCCATGACATCCGCGCCCGGGACAACGTGCCGGTCCTCGGCTGGCTCATGCTGGGCGGCCGCTGCCGCGATTGCCGAGCCCCCATCTCGCCGCGTTACGCCATCGTCGAAGCCCTCATGGCCGCAACGTTCGTCCTGCTCGCTTACGTCGAAGTCTTCAGCGGCGGAGCCAACCTCATCGGCGGGCCCATTGTCGACGCCGCCGGCCCGTGGGACGTCGTCTGGAATCCAAACTGGCCCCTGCTAGAAACCTACGCCTTTCACGTCACGCTGCTCAGCCTGCTCATGACCGCGGCCCTCATCGCACTCGACGACGAGATCGCGCCCCTCAGTCTCATCGGCTCCGCCGTGATCGTGGTTGTCGCCGCCACGCTGCGCTGGCGACTGAACCATCACATGCCGTTTCCCGCCTTCGGCGGCCCCCGCGCCGGCATCGAAGCTGCCCTCGGCTTTGCCGTGGGCGTGGTCGCAGCGCTCGTCGCGAGCCAGGTCGTACCCTACAAAGAAATCGCCGAGCGCGAACGCCGCCGCCGCAATCTTGCGCTCGCGTTGGGTTCGACTGGCGGATTCCTCGGACTCAGCCCGCTGATGACTGTCGCCGCCCTGGCCGCAGCGCTCGCGGGCGCGTGGTGCGCCGTCCGTCGCACGCCCCAAGACTTCTTCCGCACGCTTCCGGCAAGCGTCTTCGTCGCCGCGCTGCTCCACATCGCCCTGTGGAAGCAATTCGCCGCCTGGGGACTGCCCTGAATTCGCGGCCGCCCGCCGCTTGCGGTTTAGCATCCGCTGGCGTACCGAATCAAAAGTTGATGCGGGCCCTGAAACAGCCTAGAATACCTGCATGAATACAGAGACCATGCAAGGTCTGCTCCGGCGACATCCGTTTCAGCCATTCGAGATCCGAATGAGCAACGGGGCC
>JANOIK010000995.1:0-3460 GCA_031407585.1 Planctomycetota bacterium
CTCCCATGCCGTCACGACACGATTGCCGCCATGATTGTTTCGCCTGACGCCGACCAAGTGCTGCGAGAGATTCGCGAGCTGCGCGCCGCGCGGCAGCGGCGTTTGCAGGGCGATCTCGATGGCATCGATGCGGCGTATGACCGCACGCTACGCCGCGTTCGTCGGGAGCGCGATGGAGCGCCGTCGCCTTGGGCATTTCCATTGGTGAAGGCGATTTGCGATCGCAGTTGCTCGCGGCGAAGCGTGAAGTGGCTGCGTCGGCGTCTGGTCGGCTGAGAGCGAGTGAACGCGGGCTTAGGCGACCTCGTCGCAGTCGCGAGACTGCCTGCCGCTGGGCGAGGTGAACTGAACCGAGCCGTGTACCCGGCGATTTGCGGAATTATTTGGAGCGTCCGTGAGTTTCGGTCATACTCGACTCTGCGGCCGGAGGGGCGGACTCCTACTTTGGAACAGATCTCATGAGAAACCAGCATTGCCGGATTGGCGTGCGCGTTGGCATCGCAATTCTCTTATTTATTGCTCATGGACCAAGTCGCGCCGTCGCCGTTCGCTTCCGGACCCTTGATTCGATGCCACTTGGGTCGGCCGGATCTACGGTCCTTGGACTTTCCGGCGACGGGACCACTGTCGCGGGCTTCTACACTCATGGGAGAGGCTTTGCCTGGACGGAAGCCGTTGGCTATCACCCCCTTCTTGTCGATGGTTCCCATTTTTCCGCGGCATTCGAGCCATCTTTTGATGGCTCCGTCGTTGCGGGATATTCAGCAGTCGGGAGTTCGGAGCTTGGGGTTCGATGGACCTCGAGCGGCGTGGACTTCCTCGGCGATTTGCCAGGAGGCAAAGTGGTCAGCCGCGGCCACGCCGTATCCGCGGATGGGACCACGGTCGTTGGATATAGCATGGGCAGCGCCGGGGCCGAGGCGATTCGCTGGACGGCGACGACAGGGATTCAGGGCCTCGGGGACCTTTCAGGCGGGATCTACAATAGCACGGCTTTTGCGGTATCAGGGGACGGCAGCGTCGTCGTCGGCGGAAGTCGTTCCGAGTTTGGCGACGAAGGCTTCGTCTGGACTGAGAGCGCGGGGATGAAGCGCGTGTTCGATTTGCCGGCAGGCATCGGCGGCAGCTTTGCCAGCGACGTTTCCAGCGATGGCACGACCATTGTCGGCTACGGGTCACGATCGCAAGTGCTCGCGAGACGCCGAGCATTTCGCTGGACGTCGGCAGCAGGCGTTCAATGGCTCGATGAGCTCTCGCCGGCGAACACGACGAGCGAGGCCGTCGCAGTCTCCGCGAATGGTACTCTTGTTGGCGGAAATTTCGCAGTTGGCATCTCGTTTGGCGATGAAGCCTTTCGCTGGACGGCGGCGACTGGGATGCAATCGCTGAAATCACTCCTGTCGGCAGGCGGAGTCAACCTAAGCGGATGGGGACCGTTAACGCTTGTCGATATGTCGGCGGACGGCAAGGTCTTTGTCGGCACGGCGGAGAACCCGCAAGGTGCTTACGTGCCGTGGATCGCGCAGATTCCCGAACCGCAGAGTTTGGCGCTTGCGGCGTGGATTGGAGGAATCGCTTTGAAGATTCGGAAGGGCAGAGTTGTGTAACGCTTTCAGCGTAGTGGGCGACGCCCAACGAGCACCCAGGGTAGGCCCTTCGACAAGCTCAGAGCCAACCCTGGGCTGAATTATGTGACCGCGTTGCGGTAAAGATTGGCAAGGCCGTTCGATTCTTCTTTGCGTTCCGGCCTTGCGCCTTCGCGCCTTTGCGTGAGATCTTGTCCAAATTCATTTCGCGCAGAGACGCGGAGACGCAGAGGGTCGGACGAGGATTTGTGAATCGCGGGCGCGTCGGATAGACTTGGCGAAACTTCCTTTTTACGAGGGGATTTCGCAATGGCTCAAGTCTCTTGTCCGCAGTGTCGCTCGCTGGCTCATAAGGGCGGGATTCCCGTGTGGCAGATTGTGGTGGCGATCGTCTGCTTTCCTGTTGGGCTGCTCGCGTTCTTGGCGGGCTCAAAGCCGACGGTTTGCCCGGAGTGCGGGTTTACTTGGCAGGCGTGAGGGGGCCGCGGACTCGACTGTGGAGAGGCTCAGCGGAACTATGCTGCGTCCTACGCTGCTTCATCGCGTGTGCGCCGCACTGGCGATTGCCGCTAGTCTGGGCATCCTTTGCGTGTTCGTAGCGGGGTGCGTGGACGAGCCGTTTTACGCGTTCGCTGGAGTGATTGTTGTGCCCTGCTGCCTTGGCGTGGCTGCATTGCAGTACTTCGGCACGTTTCGCAGGCACATGGGGTCGGCCGATGGCGTCGGCGTGGTGTTTTTTCTCTTTGGCGCCTTCGCGACGTTTGTCGGCGTGATGAGCTTGGGCGATGCCGTGATGAAGGGCCTGTCGCTGACGTTGACGGCGCCTTTCGTAGCGATCGTTGCGACCGTGGCCGTAATTAACGTCGCCGTGGGGCTCATGAATTGGATGTGGGCTCGGAGGCTGCGGGCGGCGATTGCAGAGGGGGCGTCCCCGGCGCGACGCGGATGGAGTTGGCGCGAAGCGGTGGGCGCGGCAGCGGTGCTCGCGGCGATGACGGGGGCGACGGCTTACATGATTCGAACGACGCCGCCACGAATGGCCGAGCATGTCACCGCCGAGGAGGCGCCGGTGGGACTGCCGGACGGGGCCAGCGACGTGTCGTATCGACTGGGTGCGCGGGGCACGAGGGCCTATGAGTTTACCGTGGAGGAGCAGGCGTTTCGCGATTGGGTGCAGTCGGGGATTGGATCGGTCGAATCACTGAGCGACGGCGTCGAGCTCGAGGAGATCGACTCGCCGTTCACGCCGTATCGCTATCTCGACTTCGAGCGAGGTTCTGCAGATCAACTCAACGGACCGCGCGTTTCCAATGGCTTGCACTATGGGTGGTCGAAAGAGGATCGCGGGATCTATGTGACGTTCGACCGTGATACGAATCGTGCGTATTACTTTTCGCACTCTCACTAGCGGCGCGACTCGCGTTCTTCGCGGATCCAATCTTGTGATGACTGTTGAAACCCCTGACGAAGTACAGAAATCCTCGCCCCGCTTTCGTTGGCGTGTGTATGGGGCGGCGCCTGTCGGTGCAATCGGCGCCCTTCTTCTGACAGCGGGGCTGCTGGTCTTCTTTCTCATGGCCTATACGACATGGACTGGCAAGCCCATGTATGAGCCTGGTCCCTCGGGCTTCTCGCGGGAAGGCTTCTTGGTCGGCTTCTGGGGAGTGAATTGCGGCGGCATGCTGTTGTTGGCCGCTGCTCTCTGGTGGAAGGGTCGCTGGTGGAGCGCCTTGGCGGTCGTTGCGGCGTGCTTCGCTGTTGGCGGAATCGCGTCGGCGTGCGGGATGTTTCCAGAAGGATGATGCCTGAGTGGCAACTCATAAGGACTCGCGCGGTAAAGAACGGGAGTACCCAGCGCCGCCCCCCTCCCCAGC
>JANOIK010001001.1:0-1797 GCA_031407585.1 Planctomycetota bacterium
GGGTGGCTTGCCGCCCCGCACAGGTACAGCCCCGGCACGGGCGTGCGGTGATCGGCCCAACCCGCGACCGGCCGGAAGCAGAACAGTTGGTTCGGCCCCATCGCCCCCTGCATGATGTTGCCGCCCGTGATGCCGTACACCCGCTCCAGGTCCAGCGGGGTAAGCACCTGCCGATGCTCAATCGCCCGCGGCACGTTCGGCGCGTACTGGGCCAGCACTTCGATGCACCGGTCGGCGAACTTGTCCTTCTCCGTGTCCCAGTCGAGCCCCGCAGCCAACTTGTACGGCGCGTACTGAATGAACATTGACAGGATGTGCTTCCCCGGCGGCGCCAGCGTGTCGTCCACGCTCGTGGCCATCGTCATTTCGAGAATCGGATCGCGACTCCATCGGCCGTACTTCGCGTCATCGTACGCGCGGTCGAGATAATCGAGCGACGGCCCAATGTGCATCGTCCCACGATGGTGCGGCATAACGGTGGTGGCCGGCGCGCATGTGAACTGCGGCGGCTCGGACAGCGCCAGGTTGATCTTCGCCGAAGCGCTCGAGTAGTCGATCCGCGACACGGCCTTGCGAAAATCTTCCGGCAGCACGGCCGGGTCAAGCAGTTTCTCGAACGTCACGTGGGCGTCGACGCTCGACGCCACCACGCGCCCCTCGAGCTGCGTGCCGTCGAACAGCCCCACGCCGCACGCGCCGTGCTTGTCCGTGTGGATGGCGTGGACCGCGCTCTCGCGCCGCACGTCGACGCCCAGATCGCGGCACGCCCGCTCCAGGGCATCGCTCAGGCCGCCCATGCCGCCGCGCACATAACCCCACACGCCGCGCGACCCGCCGGCCTCGCCCATCACGTGGTGCAGCAGCACGTACGCGCTGCCCGGCGAGCTGATCGACGTGAACGCCCCGATGATCGCGTCGGTCGCCAGCGTGGCCCGCAACGCCTCGGTCTCGAACCAACGCTCGAGAATGGGCCGCGCCGCCCCTGTAAGCAACTCCACCGCCTCCGGCAGATCGAGCCCCAACTCCTTGATCGCTCCGTACAACCCCAACACCTTCTTGCCGTCGCGCAGCTTCTTGGCCAGCGAGATCTTCCGCCACGACTCGGGCATCGGCAGCGGGTCCGGCGCACTCTCTCCCAGCGTCGGCTCGATCGCTTGCGCTACGCGCTCAAGCAGCGCGTTGTACCGCGGGTACGCCACCGCGTCGCGCATGCTGAACTTCGTGATCTCCCGCTCGACCATGGCCGCATCCGGCCCGAGCGTCAGACTGCGCCCATCGGGCAGCGGCGTGAACGACGACGGCGACCGCGGCAGAATCTTCAGCCCGTACTCCCGCAGGCTCAGCTCGCGGATGATCGGCAGCTGAAACAGGCTGATGACATACGCCGCGGTCGACACGCGGTAGCCGGGCCACAGCTCCTCGGTGGTCGCGCAGCCGCCCAGCACATGCCGCCGCTCGAGCACGCACACGCTGCGGCCGGCCTTGGCCAGATAGGCGGCGCACACGAGTCCGTTGTGCCCGCCGCCAATGATGATGCAGTCGTATTTGCCGTGGCGAGACATCGAAGGGGCTTCCGTGCGGTGGGGCGAGCGCAGACCCTGTCACGTCGAGTTCCGCCGAGACGTCCGGCCAGAGGACTTGCGGCCGGACTCCTCGGCGGACCTCGGAGTGACTTGTGCTATTCCCTTATACCCCAAGCGACTTCGCCGTTGCCAGCCAGTGCAACTCGCCGCATCCTGCCCCAACTTCGCCATGCACACGAATTGCCGCGACCGCGCCTTTGGCAAACCGTATTGC
>JANOIK010001055.1:0-5156 GCA_031407585.1 Planctomycetota bacterium
TGGACGCCGAGCGGTGGCTCGCCACGCACGGCGTGTGAATTCAACACTTAGCTCCCGGCCGGTGACCGGGGGCCAGTCGGCCGGACAAGGACGACCGCCATGGAAAAACTTTCCGTCCGCGAAGCACGCGCCGCCGCCGCCATCGGCCGGCAGGTCACGCTCCAAGGTTGGATTCGTACCCGACGCGACTCCAAGGGCGGCTTCAGCTTTCTGGAGCTCAACGACGGCTCCTGCCTCGCGAACATCCAGGTGATCGCCGACGCGAAGCTGCCCAACTACGAATCCGAGGTGAAGCATCTCACCGCCGGGTGCAGCGTCTCGGCCCGCGGCGAGATCAAGTCTTCCGGCGGCGCCGAGCAGGCGACCGAGCTTCATGCCGCGGAGTTGATTGTCCACGGCTGGTGCGATCCCGAGGCCTACCCGCTCCAGAAAAAGCGGCACACGCTGGAAAAGCTTCGTGAGTGGGCTCACCTGCGGCCCCGCACCAACACGATGGGCGCCGTCATGCGGGTGCGCAATCGCATCTGCCGCTCGATTCACGATTTCTTCCAGGACGAAGGGTTTCTCTACGTCCACACGCCGATCATCACGGCCAGCGACTGCGAGGGCGCGGGCGAGATGTTCCGCGTGAGCACGCTCGACCCCGCCAAGGCGCTGCGCACGCCGGACGGCAAGATCGACTACGCCCAGGACTTCTTCGGCAAGCAGGCGTATCTCACCGTCTCGGGGCAGCTCGAAGGCGAGATCTACGCCACCGCGCTCGGCAAGGTCTACACCTTCGGTCCCACGTTTCGCGCGGAAAACTCCAACACTTCGCGGCACCTCGCTGAGTTCTGGATGATCGAGCCCGAGGCCGCGTTCTTCGAACTGGAAGACGACATGCAGCTTGCGGAGCGGTTTCTCAAGCGCATCGTGCGCGACGTGCTCGCCAATTGCACCGAGGACATGCAGTTCTTCCACGAGCGGTACGACAACACGGTGCTCGCCGCCATGGAGTCGGTCGCGAACGAGCCGTTCCGCCGCTGCAGTTACACCGAGGCGATCGACCTGCTGGAGAAGTCTGGCGAGACGTTCGAGTACCCCGTGCGTTGGGGCTCCGACTTGCAGGCCGAGCACGAACGGTATCTCACCGAGAAAAAGTTCAACGCCCCGGTGATCCTGTACGACTATCCGCGCGAGATCAAAGCGTTCTACATGCGGCTGAACGACGACGGTAAAACGGTGCGGGCCATGGACGTGCTCGTGCCCCGCGTCGGCGAGATCATCGGCGGCAGCCAGCGCGAGGAGCGGTACGACGTGCTGGTCCAGCGGATGAAGGACTCGGGGCTCGACCCCGACGACTACTGGTGGTATCTCGACCTCCGCCGCTTCGGCACCGTGCCGCACGCGGGCTTCGGCCTAGGGCTGGAGCGGATGGTACAGTTCGTCACGGGGATGACAAACATTCGTGATGTTATTCCGTTTCCGAGAACGCCGGGGAGCGCGGAGTTTTAGGGCACGTCCGCTGAATTACTCACAAACGCCAATCGCTTGCTATCCGGCGACCAGCTCGGCACGTTGATCGTCCCCTGGCCGCCGTAGAGATGGGCGAGCACCCGCGCGGGGCCGCCGCCAATGGGCATTAGCCGCAGCGTGACCTGTTTGTAGAACGGGTGGTCGCCGGCGGCGACGTCGTCGCCGAACGCCAGGTACGCGATCCACTTGCCGTCCGGCGAGATGTGCGGAAACCAGTTGTGGTAGCCGTCGTCGGTCACCTGTTGCTGGTCGCCGCCGCTGGCCGTCATCCGCCAGACTTGCATGCGGCCCGTGCGCGCCGAGTTGAAGTAAATCCACTTGCCGTCGGGCGTGAACTCGGGCCCGTCGTCCACGCCTTCGGCGTCGGTCAGCCGCTGCTCGTCACCGCCCTCGGAGGGAATCTTGTAAATGTCAGTCGCTTCGCCGCGGACCCCGGTGAACACCAGCTCCCGGGCGTCGGGCGACCAGCCGTGGAAGTAAGACGGCCCTCGCGAGGTCACGCGCTTCGGCTCGCCGCCGCCGGCGGGCATCGTGTAGATGTTTGACGCGCCGCCGTCGTCCTCCGCGTGATGGCTGATGCCGAGCATCGTGCCGTCGAACGACAGCACATGGTCGTTGTTGTTCGCCGTCGCGAAGCCGGAATTCAACTCCGTAGGCATGCGCGTCGCCAGATCGAAGCGGAAGAGCCGCCCGTTGCTGTTGTAAATGAGTGCGTTGCCGTCGAGCGTCCAGTTCGGCGCCTGCAGCGACACGGGCGAGTGGTACACGATCTCGCGCCGCCCCGTTTCGACGTCAAGAAGCTCGATGCTGCTGCCGATGTAGTCGCGATACGGCGTGAAATCGTCCGCCGCGGGCGCCGTTAGCCGTACATTCCGAAACGTGCCTTCCTCGACGACGTCGGCGTTGTGCGAGCAGACGAAAATGCCGACATACGCCTCGTCGCCCAGATCGACTTCGACGGTGCGCTCCGACGCGAAGGGCTGGCCGCGGTAGGCGACGCGCATCGTGAACCGATCTCCGTTGCGCTCGAGCTGCACGATCTCGGCCCCAATGATCGGGGCGAGAATCTGCTCGGTCTCGGCGCCCTTGGTTCGCCGAAACTGCAGCGAGGTCATCTTGTCGCCGTGAATCGCGATGTCGACGTACGCCGCGTCCGGCTCGAGGCTAGCGCGAAACATAACGCCGAGCTTCCGGTGGGGGTCGACGCCTTCGCCCAACAGCGCCGCTTCGGCGCAGATCTGGAAGTTCCCCGTCACGCGCTTCCACGCGAAATGGCATTCGTCGTGGGCCGCCCACATGTTGCTGCCGGCCGCGGCGATGGTGAACTCCTGCCGGGCGTCGTCGAACGACATCGTGCCCGCAGGGTGCACGTCGCCAATGTCGGTGTGTTGGTCGAACATTGGTCCTTCCGATGTAACGGCCGCATTCGAAGTCGAAGGGGCTTGCGCCGCGGCGACGTCGAGCAACGACAAACCCAGCAAGGCGCAACACAGAACTGCCACGGTACGGTGCATCACCGCAGTCTCCGAGAAAAGAGCATGGGACGAAATGGAACTCAAGCCACGACCGCACTACCCGAGTGCCCGGGCCGCCAGGGCCAGCAACGGCGCCGCCGCCGCGCAGGCCGCGAACACAGTAAACCCCGTCGGCGGCGGAACGCGTCGCACGCGGTACACCACGGGAAGTAAGATGAGGGACGCCACGCCGATCACCGCTCCGCCAAAAAGCATAAGCTGCCCCAGCACGGCTACGGAACGCACGCCCGGATTTCGCAGTAAGTAGACGTGGGCCGCGACGGCGGCCAGGTCGCACGCGGCGACCATGGTGACCGACACGGTCCACGCGACGGTGGCCGCCTCGCCCGCGCCAGATTCGCCCGGTGGCCTGGGGGGCGCCGAGCCGCGGCCCGACTTCGCCGCCCGCCGCGTCTTGCGACTGTTTTTCCCCATGCCTACCGCCGCCTAGCCTGCCTTGATGGATTCACCGCGTCAGATTTCCGACCGCCGCGCTAACCTACGGCAACGAACGACCGCTGACAACCTTGGGCGAACTAGCCTGCATGGTGTTTCTTACGCGCGCCAGTTTTCGGAAAAATCTAGGACTACTCGCCAGCACCCCCGACTTCTGTAAGCTACGTTTGAGGTGGAGAGCCCTTCTCCCGCGGCAACGCCCGCGCTATTCCTGCCGATTTCTCGCCCCACCTTATCGACCCGCCCACCGGGCCCGGCATGCCGCCGCGGCCAATCGCCCGCCTCTCGCCGCACCGACGCACGCATGCGCCTCGGCGGTGAATCCTCGCACCGCCGTATCGTGAGCGCCGTCATGGCTCCACTTCCACAAGTTGGTTCCGCCCCGCTGGCGCTCGACCCCGTCGAGGCGCTCCGCGGCGAGCATTCGCAGCTCGAATCGTGGGTGCGCGACTCGTTCGCGGCTCTCGAATCGATGCACGTCGAACTGTCCGACTGGCAGCGCGATCTCACCCGCCAGCAGGCCGAGCTCGACCAGCAGCAAGCGAGCCTTGCCGACGCGGAACGTCGCGACGCGAGCGAAGAGCGCGACTTCGCCGCCTTGCAGCAGCAACTCACGCACTCGCAGGACGAATTTCGCCAGCTCGAAGAGGAGAACGCCGAGCAGCTCCAGGCCCTCGACGACATCGAGCGGCAGCTGACTATCGCCCAAACGGAGCTTCGCCTGGCGCGAAAGCACGCCGATGAGATGGCCGCAGCGCTCGAGGCCGAGCGCGACCGCGCCGTCGATGAGCAGCATCTGTGGGCCGGGGAGCTGCGCGAAATGCGACGCGCGCTCCAGCGGCAAGGGCACATGCTCGTATCGCTTGGCGCCACGCCGCCGGCTGGCGACGACGCGGATCACGAAGGCGCCGCGGCGCTTCGCTGTCTGCCCGCCGACGGGGCCGACGCCGAGCCGGCGGCAAGTGACGCGGCCGCCCGGGCTGCCGAACTCCGCCGCCGAGCGACCTCCCGGCGAGCAAATCGACGCACGAACTAAAAATGCCGCTGCCGCCGTCCTCCGCGCCGAACCTTCCCCTACCTTTCCGGCTCTTACTTGCAGCCGATTCTATCGCCCTTTACTTCAAATCACACGCCCACCGCCCACGGACTCCAGCGATGCCGCCCAGAGCCCCGAAGCCCGTGTTCACTCCCCACACTCGCCCCGCCGGCCCCGCCGCCGTCGCGTACAAGGCCGCGGTCGCGACGTGCAGCGATTACGCGCTCGACGCGGAGTCGTCCGAAGCGCACCAGCGGCTCGAGGCTCTCGACGACGCGATGTTTGCCGCGATCGACGGCAACGCCGACGCGCTGGAAAAGGCGCGCGCCCTGTGGTTGGACTCTGTGTGCGTTCTGCCGCTGGCGGTCATCGAGGAGTCGCGCGAGCAATACCTTCGCTACGCCGCCGAGGTGACGCGGCGCTACGGGGCGCACGATCTGCGCAATCCCGCCACGGCGATCGTAGCGCTGGAGATATTCGATCTGCTGTCGCGAGACTAGTGCTTTGTCACAGCTTGATTTTCGGGTAGAGGGATTTGAGCGTACCGCGGGCGTCTTTGACTTTCATCTGCCAGTCGACGCCGCGCTGGGTCGCGTTGACGTCGGTCGACCAGGCTGCCAGCTCGGACTGCAGCT